>JAGXHD010000086.1 GCA_024636395.1 Sulfitobacter sp. | reverse complement strand
GTCTCGTGGGCTCGGAGATGTGTATAAGAGACAGCGAAAGCCCAGCGCACCTTGTTCACGACGGTGGTGGATGTTGGCCCCGCAGGCTTGTCGATCACGACCCAGCCAGAAATATCGCGCCCTTTGCGTTTGCGTGCCATGTGGTGTCCTTGGAAGATCTAGGGAGTGTTTTGCGCCCTGTCGCAGATTGCGTGGGCGGGCGCAACTATTCGTCTTTGGGGTCTTCCGACTGTAGCGGCGGCAGGCGCGCGCCCTCTACCACACCGATGATCGGCCCCAATGCGCCAAATCCGATGTCGTTGCGCCCCAGATCCGGGGCACGCAGGCGCGAGATGCTGCCATCAAGATAGAGCGCATCGCGCAGGCCCAGATGGTCGCGGAAGAAGCTTCCGAAAGTGTGGAAATTCACTGGACTATTGGAGATCACGAAGATGGCGGTGGTGCCGTCCTCGCTGCTGCCGACCCCGTTGCGGACGAAGCGCGAGGTAGAATCGCGGAGAAATCGCGGATGAAGCTCACCATCAATGACCAGCATGGGCCCGGATTGTGTGGCGCTGTTACACTCGGGCGCTTCTTCGATAAAGTGCAGCGTCTCAAACACGTCGATGCGGCGATCGCGTAGGCACAAGATCCCATTGGGCAGCAGCCCGAAATTACCCGGACCGGCCGAGCTGATAACTTCCTG
Organism: Sulfitobacter sp.; assembly: GCA_024636395.1. GTDB lineage: Bacteria > Pseudomonadota > Alphaproteobacteria > Rhodobacterales > Rhodobacteraceae > JAGXHD01. Next base: position 4,475 of record JAGXHD010000086.1, on the reverse strand, counting down.
AACCGTCACGCCGTCCTCGATATAGAGGCCAACGGGCGCGCGGTCATTGTGGTACATGCCCGCGTTCGCGGCAAAGCCAAGCGCATAGCCCTGTGCTTCGAGCGCCGAATTGAGCGTACTGAAATAGCCGTAGGGCCGGGTGCCTTCGGGCTCGTAGAGAAACAGGCGCAGCACGTCGCGGTTCATATCGACTTCGCAGATCGCGTATTCCGTGCCCATGTAGGTTTCTTCACGGCAGGTCGCGGCTGCTGCGGGCAGGGCCAGCAGGCAGAGTGCTGCGATGCAGGCCGCGCGCAGGCTCACGCGTCTGCCGCGTCGTCGTCTGGCGCATCCGGCGCTTCTGCATCGCGACGCACCACGTCCTGCGCCAGCATGCGGCGCGTCTCGTCCATCTGGTCGAACGTGCGGTCCAGTTGGAATCGCAGCTCGGGCGAGAATTTGAGCGTGAGCTTTTTGGCCACCAGCTTGCGCAGCTCGAACCGGTTGCGGTTGAGCAGATCGATGACCTCATCCTGACCGATGCCGCCCAAGGGCAGAACATAGGCCGTCGCGACCTTGAGATCGTTGGAGGTCCGCACTTCGCCCACGGTGATGGACATGCGGTTGAGATCGGGATCGTGCACATCGCCGCGCGCCAGCACGTCGCTGAGGGCGCGGCGAATGGTTTCTGCCACCCGCAGCTGGCGCTGGTTGGGGCCTGTGCTCTCTTTTGATTTGTTATTTGCCATGATCCCCATCTAAGCGGTCTGAACTTCTTTGCCAAGCGGATGCGCGCGCGCTACCCCGCTGATCACCGGATTAGAGCAAGCGCGCGGATGACACAGACGACAGGGATCACGATCACAGGGGTTTCGGGCCGGATGGGCCGGATGCTGGTGCGCGAGGTTATGGCCCATGCGGATCTGCATCTGGCAGGCGCTGTCGAGCGCGCGGGCCATGACTGGATCGGGCAGGATCTGGGTGTGGCTATGGGCGGCGCGGCAAGTGGCATAGCCGTGACAGATGATGCAGCGGCCGGGATGGCCAAGGCGCAAGCGGTGATCGATTTTACCACTCCCGAAGCGACGCTCGGCTTTGCAGGGGCGGCGGCTGAGGCGGGTATCGTGCATGTCATCGGAACTACGGGAATGAGCGCCGACGAGATTGGCCGCCTGAAGGCGCCCGCGGAGCGCGCGGTCATCGTGCGTGCGGGCAATATGAGCCTCGGCGTGAATCTGCTGACGCTGCTGACACGCAAAGTCGCGGCGGCGCTCGACGCGGATTTCGACATCGAGATCATCGAATCGCATCATAACAAGAAGGTCGATGCGCCATCAGGCACGGCACTGATGCTGGGCGAGGCGGCTGCGGCGGGGCGCGGTGTCGCACTGTCTGACGTGAGCGATTCGGGGCGTGACGGGATCACGGGCGCCCGAAAGCGGGGCGATATCGGCTTTTCGGCCATTCGGGGCGGCGACATCGTTGGCGAGCACGATGTGATGTTTGCCGCTGCGGGAGAGCGTATCATTTTGCGCCACATCGCGTCGGACCGCGCTTTGTTCGCGCGCGGCGCGCTGAAGGCGGCGTTGTGGGGGCAGGGTCGGGCCCCAGGTGAATATGATATGCTCGACGTGCTCGGCCTAAACGACTGAGGTCGGTGGGAGAAAATGCCGCATGGACCACATTAAATGAAACCAAACCTTTGGTTGGTACGTAGTTCTCTCATGTAATCTTGAGGAGATACGCAATGCGATCAACGATAGCGATATTCGCTGCCCTCACGATGGCGGTCGCCACTCCCGCTCTGGCGGAGCTGTCAAAGGTAAACAGCGCGGAAGAGTTCAAGAACATTGTAACCGGTAAATCCCTGACGAGGCCGTTGGTGAAGCTTGAGGTCGGGCCTAACGGTTCAATCAGCGGTCGCGGCGCGGCATGGGCCGTCAGCGGCAACTGGACATGGGAAGATGGGTATTTCTGCCGCAGCCTTGAGTGGGGCGGAGATGATATGGGCTATAATTGCCAAGAAGTGAAAGCATCGGCCAATAAAATCAGATTTACATCCGATCAGGGCGCTGGGGATAGTGCGGATTTTTCCCTGCGCTGATCAGGTCCGGATGAGGCAGCAAGCCCGGCGTTTTTGTGAAGCGTCCGGGCTTTTTCATACCCGGGTAACGCCACCAAAGATCTTCAAAAATCGATTGCGATGCCTTTTTTCTCCCAATCGCCGTAGCGTACGGGCTCTGGCCCGTCGCGCCCGCCCAATTCGGGCGGAAGCTCCATTAACTTTTCCGCAGCGCGCCGCTCGGCCGCTTCGGCCAGCGCGCGTTGAGCCGCAGGTGGCAGATCTGGTCCGGGCTCCGGCATAGGGGGAATCGGGTTGTCGGGGACAGGCGGTTCTTTGGGGGTTGGTGGCTTGACCATGAGGCGTTCCTTTCTCAACTCTCTCTTGATATACGTCGCCCCTTGCCCCAGACAACCGCCAGACCGCACACAGAAAGCTATTAACATGTCAGACACCGGCGTATCGGCCCGTAAATCCGCAGTTTTCCTGCTCGACCAGATTCTGGGTGAAGGCAAGCTTATGTCGGAATTGTTGGGTGCGGGTGTGTTGGACCGATTGGCTCCCGAGGACCGTGCTCGCGCGCAGCGGCTTGCGCAAGACACGTTGCGCGGGCTTGAGCGGGCGGACCGGATTTTGCAAAAGCACCTTAACAAGTATCCGCCGTTGACCGTCCGCAATGCATTGCGAGTCGGCACGCTGGAGCTCTGCACGGGGAGTGCGGCGCACGGTGTTGTCAATGCGATGGTCTCGGTCGTGGCGGGGGACAAGCATCTGAGCCACCTCAAGGGACTGACCAACGCCGTGCTGCGCAAGGTCGCCGCCGAGGGGCCCGATGCCTGGACCGCACGTCGCGCTCCGCGTCTGCCCAAATGGCTGCGCGGACCCTTGGTCGAGGCGTGGGGTTCGGACGCGATAGCTGCAATCGAGACAGCGCATTTCAAAGGGGCGCCGCTGGATTTGACGGCCAAGGGCGATGCGGCGGAACTCGCCGCGCGTCTGGGCGGGACGCTGCTGCCCACCGGATCGGTGCGCTTGCACGATGGCGGGCAGGTCTCCGCGATGGACGGGTTTGCGGAGGGCGACTGGTGGGTGCAGGATGCTGCGGCCGCATTGCCGGCGCTGATCCTGAACGCCCAAGCGGGCGAGATCGTGCTGGACCTTTGTGCCGCACCCGGCGGTAAAACGATGCAGTTGGCGACCACGGGCGCCGAAGTGCGGGCTGTTGACGACAACCATTCGCGCATGCAGCGGGTCAAGGAGAACCTTGCGCGTACGGGCCTCACTGCGCGGACGTTCATCAAGGATGCGCGCCAGTTTCAGGGGGAGTTCGACGCGATCCTGCTCGACGCGCCCTGCTCGGCCACGGGCACCATCCGCCGCCACCCCGACCTGCCCCACGCCAAGGACGGCTCCGATTTCGGAGCGTTGATCCAGCTGCAGGAGGAGTTGCTGGATCACGCGTGGTCGCTGCTCAAGCCCGGCGGGCGAATGGTGTTCTGCACCTGCAGCCTGTTGCCTGACGAGGGCGAGGTCCAGATCGACGAGGCGCTGGAGCGGCACGGCGATATGTCGGTGGACCGTGATGCGGTGGCGATCGAGGGTGTCGATCCGGCGTGGATTTCGTCCGAGGGTGGCCTGCGCCTGCGTCCCGATTTCTGGGCCGAGCAGGGCGGCATGGACGGCTTTTACATCGTGTGTCTGCGCAAGGCAGGCTAGGGCGCTGCCTCTGGCGGCGGACTTGGCACGGTGAGATAGGCGGCTTCGGGTATCCTTACGATCCCTTGCAAATCGAGCAGCGTTGCATCGGCATCATTCAGTATCGAAACCGCCTCTTGCACGGCATCGAAGATCACATGGGGATCGTGCTGCAAGCCGGTGATGAGCGGCAGGCCCGGTGTCGGTGCGGTATATTCAAGCACCCGCAGGCGCTGTGCCATTGGTTCATAGCGCTCGATCAGCCGCCATGTCTGGGCGTCCACTGCCGCGATGTCGGCCTGCCCCGCGGCGATCATCGCGACGGAGCGCAGGTGGCCCCCGCTTTGCACGCGGTCGGCAAACCAGAACTGTAATGGCCGAACGTGGGCATAAAAAGCTGCCAGCCCGGACTGCGAATGGGGCATGTTGAACGCGAGCCGCGCAGAGGCGTATTCGGGAAGAGTCGTGCGTGCATCTTCGGCGCGCACCACGATGACGGAACGGTAATAGCCCGGTGCGCATCCCTCCAGCCCGTAGTCCGGTGTGCCGACAAGATGCACTTTTCCGCTTAATTGTATTCGCAAGGGCATCCCGCAGGTCTGGCTGAGGACAAGCGCAGGATCCTCCCACACGCTGAATTCCTCTGCGCTCTGCGACAACCGAGCCGGCGCATCTACGCCGCGCGCCTTTAGGCCGTGCCGGAGGCTCGTCCAAAACCGCGCGTGTGCGGCGTTCAATT
>JAGXHD010000006.1 GCA_024636395.1 Sulfitobacter sp. | reverse complement strand
GTATTCGAGATTGGTGCCCGCCTCGGCTTGGGAAAGGATGTTGTTGGCGCGCTTGAAGGCCTGGAGCAGGTTCTCGCCATCGTCGGTTTTGAGCGTATCGCTGAGAGCACGGGCACGTTTGACCAGCAGGGTGAGGTCATCATTTTGCGGCGTCGCACCGGCAGGTGCGCCATCAGGAATACTGATGCAGGCGTCGATGATGTCGTGGCGGATGCCTTGGTCTTTGAGGTAGACTTTGAGGCGGTCGTGGAGGAAGGACAGGAGATCGTGAATCGTAGACTTGATCTGTTTTGACGATCTTCCAGAACGCTCAATCAGTGCCTCAACTCTAGCTTCAGCTGCGGCGGCAGTAGCTTTCGCCATTTCCAGATCATCTCGCTCAATGTCAGTCGCTTTAGGTTCAATTATTAGAGAATTAGCGGCTTCCAACTCCATTTCAGCGTATCTCATCGCAGTCTGTAGCTCTGCGGGTAACTTGACCCGATGCATTGCACGCTCAAGCACTGGTTCTAACCGAAAAGATATCTCATTATCTAAAACGAGACGAATAACCCCCAGCGCCGCTCTGCGCAGCGCAAACGGGTCCTTGCTCCCCGTAGGCTTCTCATCAATCGCCCAGAAGCCGGTCAGCTTGTCGATCTTCTCGGCCAATGCAACGGCTACGGAAACGGGCGCTGTCGGCACATCATCCGACGGGCCAAGCGGCGCGTAGTGCTCTTGGGCGGCGGCGGCGATCTCGTCGCTGAACCCTGCAGCCTGCGCGTAGTAGCGACCCATCAGCCCTTGGAGTTCGGGGAATTCGTAGACCATTTCGGAGGACAGATCCGCTTTGGCGATCCGCGCGGCCTGCTCCGCGGCGTCGGCGTCCGCGCCCACCATCGGGGCCAGTTCGCGCGCCAGAACGGCCATGCGCTCGATCAGTTCCGCCTGCGTGCCCAGCTTGTTGTGGAAGGTCACGTTTTTGAGATTCTCGACCCAAGTCGCCATGCCTGCCTCGGATTTGGCGATACGCAAGTCATTGTCCCAGAAGAACTTCGCGTCCGCCAGACGCGCGCTCAGGACCTTTTCGTTGCCCCCAAGAATCGTCGCCCCCTCGTCCGTCGTGGTGCGGTTGGCTACGGTGACGAACCGCTCGATCCGGCCCGTCTTGGGGTTGCGGACGGAGAAGAACTTCTGATGCTCCTTCATCGAGGTCTGCAAGACCTCGGGCGGCAGGTCGAGAAACGCCTCGCCGATCCGCCCCATAAGAACGACAGGCCATTCGACAAGCCCCGCCACTTCGGCCAGCAGGCCAGCATCCTCGACGACCTCCATGCCGCTGGCAAATGCAATATTCGTGGCGTCATGCCAGATCGCATCGCGCCGCTCGGCAGGATCCAGCACGACGAAGGCCCGCTTGAGCTTGGTCGTGTAGTCTTCAAAGCCCTTTACGGCAAAGGCATCTGGCGCGAGGAAGCGGTGGCCGCGCGTGGTGTTGCCAGCCACGATCCCGTCGACCTCGAGCGGTACTATTTCGGCTCCGTCCTCGCGGCTGAGAATGCACAAGATAGAATGCAACGGGCGCACCCATTTGAGGCTGCCCTCACCCCAGCGCATGGATTTGGGCCACGGGAAATTCCGGATTGTCTGCTCCAAAACCTCCGCGATGATCGGGGCTGCGGGACGCCCCTCCTTGGTGATCTTGGCAAACAGGATCGCGCCTTTGGGTGTATCGCGCTCTTCCAGATCATCGCGCGTGAGGCCAGCGCCGCGCAGAAATCCCTCGATGGCCTTCTCTGGTGCATCCGCCCGCGGTCCCTTACGTTCTTCTACGGTGCGCGGGCTCGCGTCGAGCAGCCCTTCCACCGTCAGGCACAACCGGCGCGGTGTCGCAAAGGCGGCGGCGGAAGCATAGGTCAGTCCCGCCTCGACCAAACCATCGGTCATGAGCTTTTTCAGATCCTCGCACGCCCGCGCCTGCATGCGCGCGGGAATTTCTTCGGAAAAGAGTTCGATGAGCAGATCAGCCACGGGTATACCTCGGATTTGCCTGAAAAGGCGTTATTCTGTGGGCGCTTGGCGCTGTGGCACGGGGGGGCATTCCTCACCTACGATGGTGCCGTCATAGGCTTTCTCGCCACAATCGTTGAGCTCGTGCCAGACGTAGCCGCGCCCGTCGTCGGTGATGGCCACAATACGGTCCACGCCGAAATGCACGTTCTTGGCACTCAAAAACGTGAGTGCGGTGCCGGCCTCAAGCTCTGCGCCGATGGCGGCGGCGTCAAAACAGTCGAACCACCCCGGCGCGTTGCGCGGTGTCGCCTGTTCAACCAGCTGGAATGTCTCGGTCAGCAGCGCAAGACTGTAGGGGGTGGTGAAACAGGCGCGATAGCGAATGGGCGAGCTGTCAGCGTCGATGGCCTGAAACCCGTCAAGCGGGATGACCTCCGGCTCACCGCTGGCGATGGAGACGAGGGCGAGCCCTCCCGCCGGGGCATCGACCTCACTGTAGAAACTGTAGACTTGAAGATAATAGAGAGCTGCGCCAGCGACGAGGGCTGATATCATAATGAAAGCTCCGAGTATTTTACCTGTCATGTAGTGTTTTCCGCTCCATACTCAGTCACTGCCAGTAGAGGTTGATATAGGGGCGGTCCATGGCAAATGCCCGCTCCGCCAGACGGTTAAAGCGCGCAATGTTGATTTCGGGGTCAAACCGCTCGTGGGTTTCGACGAAAATGGTGTCGATCCGCTGCAAAACCGGAGCGTCAAGCAGCGCATCCAGCAGATCCCATTCCGCACCCTCGATATCGATCTTTAGAATGCGGATATCGCGGTCAAGTGCGGTGACGAAGGCCACGAAATCGACCACGTCGACCAGTACGGTGTTGGAGTCGGCCATGCCCTTGTCCGCGCGCACGATAGAGGACGTCTCGGAGTGGCGCATCGGATCGCTTGCGTCCCACCCCGCCGCACGGCGGAGCATTACCTGATCCGCCTGCGCACCGGCCGCTTTCTGGTGGAGGGTGACGTTCGGCAAATGGCTGGTGTTCTGCGTCAGCACAGTGAAGGTATGCGGGTCAGGCTCGAAACTAATAACGTCAGCGCCGCTCGAGGCAAGCTGGGCGGTGATCGTGCCGATATTTGCGCCAAGATCGATGCACACATCACCCGCGCGGGTATCTGCCAGCACACGGTCGAAACTGTCGTCCCGCCGTTTGCGAAAGCGCCGCTTGAGCTTGCGGTTGCAGGCGTAGCCGAAGGTACTTTTGCGCGACTGACCCCAGTTCAGGAACGTCTCGTAGACGCCGATTGGCAGGGGTCGTTTCGCTTTCGGGATCACACGATCTGTCATGCCGCGTCCTCGCGCCAGCCGCCCGCGCGGGTCTGCACGAAGGCATCCGCACACATCTTCGTCAGTGCGCGCACGCGGCCGATGTAAGCCTGCCGTTCGGTGACGGAAATCACACCGCGCGCGTCGAGCAGATTGAACATATGGCTGGCCTTTATCGCCTGATCATAGGCGGGATGCGCCATCACGATACGCTTGCCGGTCTTGGGGTCGAGATGCTCCTGCGCGATGATCGTGCGGCATTCGGCCTCCGCCTCTTCGAAGTGGCGCAGCAGCACGTCGGTATTGGCCACGTCGAAGTTCCAGCGCGCGTATTCTTCTTCGGTCTGCTTGAATATATCGCCGTAGGTCAGCGGGATCGGCGCATCCGGATCGTTGAACGGCATGTCCATTACGTGGTCCTGCCCGAGGATGTACATCGCCAGACGCTCCAGCCCATAGGTGAGCTCGCCCGAAACGGGATGACAATCATGCCCGCCGACCTGCTGGAAATAGGTGAACTGGCTCACTTCCATGCCGTCGCACCAGACCTCCCAGCCGAGGCCCCAGGCACCCAGCGTCGGGCTTTCCCAGTCATCCTCGACAAAGCGGATATCGTGCAGGGCCATGTCGACGCCAATGGCTTCGAGAGAGCCGAGGTACAGCTCTTGCAAGTTCGGCGGGCTGGGTTTGATCAGCACCTGATACTGATAGTAATGCTGGAGGCGGTTGGGGTTCTCGCCGTAGCGGCCATCGGTGGGGCGGCGCGAGGGCTGCACGTAGGCTGCGGCCCAAGGCTGGTCGCCCAAGCTGCGCAGCGTGGTCGCGGGGTGGAACGTGCCCGCCCCCACTTCCATGTCATAGGGTTGCAGGATCGCACAACCGTGGCGGGCCCAGTAGCTTTGCAGCCTCAGGATGATCTCTTGAAACGAACGGGGCGTCTCTGACATGAATTTGTCCTTTGCCATTTGGCGCTCTTACTAGGCTGCGGGGGGCATGGGGTCAATCATCCCCGCAGACGCGGCCGGGATGGGCCGAGATACGGCTAAAATGTCCGTGAAGCGGCTCTTATGATATGGGAATCATCCGAAAATGCTGTTTATGTGCGGCAGATTAATTTTGTGAAAGTTTACCGGCCAATGTTGCGAATTCTGACGCTCTGCCTGACTGCCCTGATCTTCGGGCTGTCGCTCGCTCTTTCGCCGGCTGCCCACGCGCAGTCAAATGATCCGGGCGAGGTTGTCTGGGTTCAGATCGAGGCGCAGCCATCACTGGCGCGGGCGACCGACCGGGCGCGGGCATACACAACGTTGCTGGAGGACGTGAACGGTTTTTCTGTCGGGGGTGGATGGTACGCTGTGGTAGTCGGACCCTACCTGCGCGCCGATGCCGATATCGTCTTGCGCCAGTACCGCGACGACGGGCTCATTCCCCGCGATAGCTTCATCCAGCGCTCCAACCGGCTGGGCCAGCAATTCTGGCCCGTTGGCGTCAATATGCTGGGCGCAGGTGCTATCGAAGCGCCAGACGGGACCGACGAGCAGCCCCAGCAGGTGGACCCCGCCCCCGCCATTAACCTTCCCGCGCCGAACGTGGCCGAGGTGACCCCTGCGCCGGAGCCGGAGCCCGCAGACGAGACACCGGCAGAGGCGCAACGCTCCGAGCGGGAGTTGAGCAGCGATGCGCGCAAACAGCTTCAGGTGATGCTGCAATGGGCGGGCTACTATGATGCTGCGATTGACGGCGCCTTCGGACGAGGCACACGCAACTCAATGGCAGCATGGCAGCAGGCCAACAGCTTTGAGCCGACCGGCATTCTGACCACGCTCCAGCGTGCCGCTTTGAGACAGCAATACACTGCCGTACTCGAAGGGCTCGGCCTGCGCACGGTCCGTGACACGCAGGCGGGTATCGAGATGACACTACCGATGGATGTGGTGAGCTTTGACCGCTACGAGCCGCCCTTTGCACAATACACTCCCTCGGGGGACGTGGATGCGCGGGTTTTGCTGATTAGCCAGCCGGGCAACCAGGATACCCTCTTCGGCCTCTACGAAATCATGCAAACACTCGAGATCGTTCCGCTGGCGGGGCCGCGCGAGCGGGGGGACTCCAGCTTTACACTGGTGGGCGAGAACGGAAGCATGATCAGCTACACCGAGGCCGTGCTGGAGAATGGTGAGATCAAGGGCTTTACGCTGATCTGGCCCGCGGGCGATGAAGAACGCCGCCGCCGCTTGTTGTCCGAAATGCGCAGCAGCTTCACGCGGATGCCGGGCGTGCTGAGCGCGTCGGCGGGAGAAGCGTCGCAGCAATCCATCGATCTGATTTCCGGCCTGCAAATCCGCAAGCCTAAGATGACCCGCTCGGGCTTTTTCGTGACTTCTGCGGGGGACGTGGTAACGACATCTGCCGCCGTGCAACGCTGCTCGCGGATCACACTGGACGGGGATACTGACGCAAAGATCATCGCGGACGATACCGCCAGCGGTGTCGCCCTTCTAAGACCAGTGGCTGCACTTGCACCGCTCGAAGTGGCGCGGTTTGCGGCCCAGGCCCCGCGCTTGCAAAGCGAAGTGACCGCGGCGGGCTATTCCTTCGGCGGCGTGCTGACCGCGCCTTCCGTCACCTTCGGCACGCTTGCCGATGTCCGCGGGCTGGAGGGCGAGGAGAATGTGACCCGACTGGCGCTGCGCTCGCGCCCCGGCGATGCCGGCGGTCCCGTGCTGGACAGGACGGGCGCCGTGATCGGTATGATGACGGCACCGCCAGAGGGCGGACCACAACTGCCGCAGGATGTAAGCTTTGCGCTGGCTGCCACCACAGTGGTGAAGGCGAGCCGTGATGCGGGTGTCATCCTGCCTGCGCCAGCGGCGGACGGTGCCACAGGGCTAACCGCGTTCCAACTGTCGGAAAAGGCAAACGGCATGACCGTTCTGGTCAGCTGCTGGGAATAGACAGCACACTGGCGGGGGGGCGCCTGGAGCGAACGATCCAAATGCGTCAGGCGCGCCAGAACTTGACGGTAAAAATCACGTAGACGACCATCAGCTCCAGCCGCCCGAGCAGCATTGCAACAGTGAGAATCCATTTCGCCGTATCGTTGAGCGATGCGAAATTGCCCGCAGGCCCGATGATGTCGCCCAATCCCGGCCCGATATTTGCGAGCGCCGCAGCGGCTCCCGAAACGGAAGTGACGAAATCAAGCCCCGTCATCGACAGCGCGACAGAAATGACGCCGAGCGTTACGACGAAAAACATAAAGAATGTCATGACGGAGGCGAGTACTTCCTCGCTCACGGGCCGCCCGTCGTAGCGGGGCGTGAAAATACCGTGGGGCGAGCGGATCCGACGCAGCTGGGCGCGGATGGAGGCAAAAAGAAGCTGATAGCGGAACACCTTGATCGAGCAGGCTGTCGAGCCAGCGCAACCGCCGATGAGCCCGATGAAGAAGAACAGCGCAACCGCAAAGCTGCCCCATTGCATATAATCGACAGACGCGTAGCCCGTGCCCGAGATGATCGAAGTCACATTGAAGAACGCCTCGCGCAGGGCCTGTTCATTGCTCAGGTGCGTCCCCTCTTCGAGCAGCAGGACGATGAGCGCGATCAGTACGGCGATCGTCATCACAAAGCCGCGCACCTGAGGATCCCGGTGCAGTGCCAGCGGATTGCCGTTGATCAATTGGACGTAGCGTACGAAGGGCAGCGCCGCGAGGATCATGAACACGGCCGCGACATATTCGAGCGGCCCCTGGCACACCCCAAACGAGGCATCGTAATTTGAAAAACCGCCCGTCGAAATTGTCGTCATTGCATGAGCGGTCGCATCGAAGACGTCCATGCCCAAGGCCAGATAGACCATCGCGCAGATAAGGGTGAAGGTCACGTAAAGCCCGGAAATCTGGCCTGCGATCTGACCCGCACGGGGCAAAATCTTACCAAGCGTATCGAAGCTCTCAGATCTGAAAATCTGCATGCCACCCACGCGCAGTTCCGGCAGGAAGACCATTGCGACCACGATGATACCGATACCGCCCAGCCATTGCAGGATGGCGCGCCAGATCAGCAGACCCTTGGGCAGATCATCCAGACCCGTGAAGACGGTGGCCCCCGTCGTGGTCAGCCCCGACATAGCCTCGAACACCGCATCGACGACCCGGGCATCGGTCTCCCCCAGCACGAAAGGGATGGCGCCAAAAAGTGGCAGTGCCACCCACACTGACGAGGTCAGCAGGAAGGTCTGCTGGATCGTGAGCCCCTCGCGCACGCCGCTGGCGCAGGCCAGTGCAATTGCGGAGCCCCCCAGCAGGGTGATCACGGCACTTTGTAGAAACACGGGCCAATGGCCTCTGCCTTCGGCAAAATCTACCAGCAGCGGCACCAGCATGGCCGCCCCGAGCACGGCCACCAAGAGGCCAATAACATATCCAACAGGGCGCAGATCCATCCGCGCAGGGTTGGCGCGCGCGGCAGCCGGTGTCAAGGCGGCGCGCGCATGCCACAGCCGTTCGGGAATGCAAAAGGCCCGCCAAATCACCGGTATCCGGTGGATCTGACGGGCCCTGCGCGCAGCCCGGGCTCCTGACGCTCAAGAGCTTAGATGTAGTACATGTCTTTGAACACATGGCGGGCGATATCTTCGCGCTTCAGGCCCATCTGGGCCAGCTCACCGTCGGATTTTGCGTGCAGCGCTTCGATCGTTTTGACACGTGCGGAGGCTTCCGACATTTTGATCAGGTAATCGCCAATGGCGCTGAACAGACCGGTGATCTGTGCGAGGCCAGCGCGCGCATTCAGAAACGGCGCCGTCGAGATGCTTTGGCCGCGGGCCGGGATGCGGGCAGCGAAATGCTCGGATGCTGTTTGATAGGTCATCATATATGCCTTCATACTTCTTTTTATCAGTGCGGGATCATTCCCGTGTTCAGCAAGTAGGTGTCGCTGCGGTGCAGCACCACCGCCAAAACTGCATAGCCGTCCCGCGTGCCGCGCATTGATGCCCCGGCGTCAGCACCTCACCGCACATGAATGGGGCCACTCCGGAGTACGGAGTGGCCCTCATCAAAATAATCGTAAGAGTGGCGCTAGCCTACGTGGAAAAGCGTATTGAACAGCTTGGGGTCAAGGCTCGCCTGCGCAAAGGTCGGCCCCTCGGTGAGCACGCTCACCGCATCATGGCTGTGCAGGCTTTCCTGATGGCTGGCAACGATGCGGAAATCGGAGATGCGCGCATCGGCCAGCAGTTGCTCGCAGAAAAGCCGTGCCGCATCTTCCACGAAGATCGGATTGGCTGCGTTTAGTTCGGCAAAGGCCTGCTCGTCCTCACGCTTGACCATCACTTGCGTCTCGGTGGGTACCGCGCGGCGGCAAGCTTCGATCAGATCCTCGAACCACAGCACATCGGCATCCTCCTCCAGCAGGACCGACACTCGTGCGACAGAGCGCTGCGAATGGGGCGTTGCGAGCTGATTGCGGGTTGCGCGGGCATGCTCGGAGAGCTCAAGAGAGCACGGGCAGGTGCTGGAATAAACGTAATCGAGGTGAATGATCTGCTGGCGCACGCCCTGATACTCGACAAGTTCCAGCGCGAGATCGTAGTATTGATAGCCTTCCAGCCCAGAGCGCAGGCTGCTGATTTTCATTGGGAACGAGAACCGCATCTGGATCCGTGCATCAAAGCTTTCCAGATCGGTGATGTAATCATCGAGCGCCGCCTCGATCACCTTGAAGCTGAACGTGCTCTCGGCGTGCTTATAAAAGCTGCGCATGATGCGGGACATGTTGATGCCCTTTTTATCCGCATCGAGGCTCACTGTGCCCGTCACGGAAGTCTCAAGCGTTAGCGGGCCGTTGTCGCGTGTCTCGAACTGCACAGGCAGGCGGAAATTGGAAATGCCCACGTGCTGAATCTGCTGGTTCGCACCCTTGATCAGACTGGACGGCCCGTTCTGCAAATCTGGCAGGCTTGCCTTGTATTCAGGCTCGATCTCGAAATCGGCCGGATAGGACCGCTCGAACAGCGGATAGGCCTCGCCGCCGGTAAGCAGTTGCGCCAATGCGGGATCTAGCGTTGCCAGATCGGCAGCATCCGCCCCAGACGCCCACGCGCGCAGTGTTTTAAGTGCGTCTTCCGCTGCGCTGCGGTCGGGCATGGACTCAATCGGTGTTGCGATATTCATGGGTCAACTCCCCTTTATCGTTCAGAAACCTTATGTAGGCTGCCGTCACAACATTACCAAAAGATTTGTTCCGCCTGACGGGGAATTTTTTCAAACACCCTTACCTGGCGGCATCCAGAGCCTGTAGGAAATCGGCAATCAGGTCATCCGCATCCTCCAGCCCGATGCTGACGCGCACCAGTCCCGGCGTGATCCCGAGGCTGGCTTTTTGCGCATCCGGCAATCGTTGATGGGTGGTTGTCGCCGGGTGGGTGAGGATGGTTTTCGTGTCGCCCAGATTGTTCGAAATCAAACCGATCTGAAGTGCGTTCAGGACTTTGAACGCCACTTCCTTGCCGCCTTTGATGTCGAGTGCGAGCACCGTGCCCCCTGCCCCCATTTGGGCTTGGACCAGCGGGTTTTGCGGATGGCTGCCCAGACCGGGATAGATGGTCTGCTCCAGTCCCGCGTGGCCCTCAAGCGCCTGAGCCACGGCCAGCGCCGTAGCCGTCTGAGCGCGCACGCGCAGGCCGATCGTCTCCAGACCCTTGAGCATGATCCATGCCGTGAACGGCGACATAGAACCGCCAGTATGTTTCATGTAGGGCTCGACGGTCTTGCGGATAAACTCCCGCGATCCGAGGATCACGCCACCCAGTGCGCGCCCCTGGCCGTCGATATGCTTGGTCGCCGAATAGATCACCACATCGGCACCCTGTGAAAACGCCCGTGAATAAACCGGCGTGGCAAAGACGTTGTCGATGAGCACCAATGCGCCCTTGGCATGCGCCAGTTTGCTCACCGCTTCGATATCTACGACTTCGAGTGTGGGGTTGGAAATCGACTCGAAAAAGACCGCCTTGGTATCGGGCCGGATCGCCGCTTCCCATTGCGCAAGATCGGTGCCGTCCACAAACGTGACCTCAACGCCGTAGCGGCTGAGGATTTCCTCGAGCACATAAAGGCAGGAGCCGAAGAGCGCGCGTGCAGAGACGACATGATCGCCCGCGCGCAGCATCGAGGTCAGCGCACCCGAGACCGCCGCCATACCCGACGCTGTGGCGAAGGCGTCCTCCGCCCCCTCCAGCGCCGCAATGCGCTCCTCGAACATCTTGACCGTGGGATTGCCGTAACGGGCGTAGATGAATTCATCTTCACCGCTCGCGATAAACCGCTGCTCGGCGTGCTCGGCGCTGTCGTAAACGAAACCCTGTGTGAGAAAAATCGCCTCCGATACTTCGCCGTACTGGCTCCGCCGTGTACCCGCATGCACGGCCTTGGTCGCTGCTTTCCAATCTTTGCTCATCAACATGTCCTCTGCACACCCGCGGTGTGACCTGTTCAGAGTGCCCTTGCAAAAAAGGGTGGGCACAAAAAAACCCCAAACGCGGTCAAGCGAAAGGGGGCTTTCATCCTGACCTTTTAGCGGAATATTTAATGCGGCCCGCAATCCGGTAACAAATCGCCACACCGCTGTGGTTAGGGGATCGGAGCACGGGCGTCAAGCATCGCAGGTGGCCGGGTGAACCCGATGCACCGACGGAGTGAGCGACCTCTTGCTCTGACCGCCAAAACCCGCATCATGGGGCCTCATTTGCCCGAAGGAACCCTTATGAGCACGCCCATTGATCTTTATTACTGGCCCACGCCCAATGGCTGGAAAATTTCCATCTGCCTCGAAGAGATGGGCCTGCCCTACACCACCCACCTGATCAACATCGGCAAGGGTGATCAGTTCGATCCTGAATTTCTCAAGATCGCCCCGAACAACCGGATGCCAGCGATCACCGATCCGGACGGGCCGGACGGCGCACCCGTGTCGATCTTCGAGAGTGGTGCTATCCTGCAATATCTCGCCCGCAAGACCGGCACATTTTGCGGGGAGACCGAGCGCGACCGGATTGCTGTGGATCAATGGCTCATGTGGCAAATGGGCGGGCTGGGACCGATGGCGGGCCAGGCGCATCATTTTCTGAAATTCGCCCCCAAGTTCGATCCGCCACAGGATATCCCCTACGCCAAGGACCGCTACCGCACCGAAACAGGCCGGCTTTACGGCGTGCTCGACCGCCAATTGGCGCTGCATGAGTTCATCGCCGGCGATTTCATCTCGATCGCCGATTTCTCGATCTGGGGCTGGGCCTCGCTCTGGGAGGGCCAGCAGCAGACACTAGACGATAAGCCGCATATGGCGCGGTGGCTGGAGACGATGGGTGCACGCAAGGGTGTGCAGGCCGGTCGCGCGCTTTATGCCGAGTTGCGTCGCTAGGCCTGATCCTCGCCGTCTTCGATCACGTAGGGCTGGAGCTGGGCGAGTTGCCAGAACAGGAACACCATCAGCGCG
>JAGXHD010000085.1 GCA_024636395.1 Sulfitobacter sp. | reverse complement strand
TCCTGCGTCAGATCGCTCTCACTCAAAATCCCAGATCGATCTCGTTATCGCGCATCACAAGCCGCGCGGCATCGAGATCGTCCGACCGGACCATGAGGCGGCGCGGGAAAATCCCTATGCCACCTTCGAGGATGCTCATATTTACGTCCACCGAGAAGCAGTCTATATCCTCGCCCTGCAACAGAGCTGTGGCAAAGGCGATGATCGTGGGATCGGAGCTGCGCAAAAGTTCTTTCATGTCCGTGATGTAATATGCCCCCCACGCTTTTGTCGAGCGGTGGGATGCGCGAAAAGTGAGCACCCTAATGAGCCGGAAACCCCATGACCGTCTTGCTGCCATCCTGAAGGATGACATGGATGCCGTGAGCCTGCTGATCCGCGAGCGGATGTCGTCGGAGCACGCGCCGCGCATTCCCGAAGTCACCGCGCATCTGGTAGAGGCGGGCGGCAAGCGGTTGCGCCCCATGCTGACGCTGGCAGCGGCCCGCCTGTGCGGCTACGACGGCCCGTATCACGTCCATCTAGCCACCACGGTCGAGTTTATTCATACGGCCACGCTGCTGCATGACGATGTGGTCGACGAGAGCGCCCAGCGGCGCGGTCGGCCTACGGCGAATCTTTTGTGGGACAACCAATCCTCGGTACTGGTCGGGGATTACCTGTTTGCCCGCAGCTTCCAGCTGATGACCGAGCCAGGCTCAATGCGGGTGATGAGGATCCTGTCCAACGCCGCCGCGACGATTGCGGAAGGCGAAGTTCTCCAGCTCACCGCCGCGCAAAACCTCGCCACCGACGAGGCTGTGTATTTCCAGGTCGTGCGCGGGAAGACCGCCGCCCTCTTCTCTGCGGCGACCGAAGTAGGCGGGGTGATCGCCGATGCCCCCGAAGATCACGTTCGCGCGCTCTTCGATTACGGCGATGCGCTGGGGATCGCTTTCCAGATTGTCGATGATCTGCTTGATTATCAAGGCAGTGGCGCGACTGGCAAAAACATCGGTGATGATTTCCGCGAGCGCAAGCTGACCCTGCCGGTGATCAAGGCCGTGGCCCGCGCCGATGCGCAAGAGCGCGCCTTCTGGGTCCGCACCATCGAGCGCGGAAAGCAGGAAGAGGGTGATCTGGATCACGCTCTCACCCTCATGTGGCAACACGGCACGCTGGAGGCCACGAAGGCCGATGCGCTGATGTGGAGCGAGAAGGCCAAAGCGGCACTCGCGCCCCTGCCCGCACATGAGATCAAGGAGATGCTGGTCGATCTGGCCGATTACGTGGTCGAGCGGATCAACTAAGCAGCCTGCCCGAGGCCACCCACCACTCTGGATGCGCCTGCGAAATGCGCACAGCAGCTTTGTCCGCCCCTTCGGAGTAGAGCCCGAAACAGGTAGCGCCAGATCCTGACATCCGCGCTAGCATTGCATCGTCAAGCGCCGACAGGGCATCCTCTATCTGCGGTGCGATCTTGCGCGCAGGCCGCTCCAGATCGTTGCGCTGAGCATGCAGCCAGTCACCGAACATGCGGGCATCGTAGAAGGTGGGCAGGTCAGCAGGCATCGCCGGATTCTGCTTGGTTTCCAATGCAGCAAAAACCGGACCGGTCGGCACGTTCACGCGCGGGTTCACCAGCACAACCTCAAGGGGCGGCAGAGCGCTGATCGGGTCCAGCAGATCACCAATCCCGCGCATCCGCTGGGGCACGGTCGCCAGACATACGGGCACATCCGCACCCAATTCAGCAGCTCGCGCGGCGCCACCGAAAGCGCGCAATACAGCCGCCGCATCCGACGAGCCGCCGCCAATCCCGGCGCCGTGCGGCAGATTTTTTTCGAGCCTGATATGACCAGTCCATCCGGCAAGCTCTGCTGCCTGCCACACCAGATTACGACGATCGGTGGGAACCCCCTGCGCGAAAGCCCCCGTCACCGTAATCTGCATGCGCTCCTCCCGGACAAACGAAAGGTTGTCTCCGATATCTGCAAACACCACGAGACTGTCTAGTAAATGGTACCCATCACCGCGTTGACCGGTCACGTGAAGCGTCAGATTGATCTTGGCCGGGGCAAACCCCTCAGTTTCCATTGGCGACCTTTAAAGGGGCTGCACCTTCTTCTGCGAGCACCGCATCGAGACCAATTTCAAGCTTGCGTCGGATCCGCTCGGGGTCCGCTTCAGTTTCTGCGGTGGCGAATTCAATGAACGACAAAGCGCGTTTCCACTGGAACTGTGCTTCACGCTTACGCCCTACGGCCCAATACACATCGCCCAGATGATCGTTCACCACCGGATCGACCGCTTCAAGCTCGACCGCCCGCTCCATCTGAACCGTCGCTTCCTCATAGCGGCCGAGGCGATAATAGACCCAACCGAGACTATCCACGATGTAGCCGCTGTCCGGGCTGGCCGCCACGGCACGCTCGATCATATCGAGGGCCTCATCAAGTTTTCTCTGCTCCTCGACCAACGAGTATCCGAGATAGTTGAGCACCTGCGGCTGCTCGGGGTTGATCGCCAGAGCGGCACGGAAATCTTCTTCCGCAGCGACGCTATCGCCGTCTTGCGAAAAGGCGATCCCGCGGGAAAAGTGCAAAAACCACGCGCGGGTGTCACCGTCACCGGTAAGATCCAGCGCTTTGGTATAGGCGGCGATGGCGGCCTTATCCTGATCCTGCGCGCGCAGCACATCGCCGAGTGTGGAATGGACGACGGCCATATCGCCGTGGCTGCGGGTCAGTTGCTCGAGCACTTCGATGGCCTGCTCGGGCTTGTCCAGCCGCCGCATCGCGGCCGCGCGGCCCAGTTCTGCTACATGAAAAGCGGGATCAGACACATCGACAGAGCGATACTCCTGGATCGCGAGCTGGTATTGCCCCAGATCCTCCAGCAGCGCGGCACTCAGCAGCAGCGCATCCACGTGATCCGGCCGCAAATGTCGCGCAAGGCGTGCATAGAGCAGCGTATAGTAATCATTCGCCTGCTCCGCGCGCAGCAAAGCCGCGAACGTGTAGAAAACCTCTGCAAGCCCTGCACGCGCTGTCGGGGCATGGCTGAAAGGCAGCTTTTCGCCTGCGTTCAGGCGCTCGATTACAATATCGAGTTCAGGATCGGTGGCGCCATTGAAGGTCGTGGAGATGATCTGGACCGCATCGGCATTACGCCCCAGTTGGGACAGGATCTCGACATGGGCCAGAACGGCGCGCCGGGAGCCCAGAGAGCCGCTCGGAGCGACCTCGGAAAACATCGCCTCGGCATCCTCGTACTGCCCGAGCGTCGCCAGCGCGAGCGCCTTGTGAAACTTTGCGACACCGGCCATGCCAGCATCGGCGGCGACGACATCGAACTGCGCCATTGCGCCGTCCACATCATCGGCGCCGATCAACGCCCAGGCTCTGACGAGCCCGTCGACCCACTGGCTTATCCCGTCGACCACGATCTCGAGCTCCGCAAGCGCCGTATACTCGCCTGCATCAACCAATCCGGCCGTTTGCGCCATCCGCGCCGCCTGTGAGCGGTATCCTGACTCGAGGATAGTAGTGCTGAGCGGTACGGCCCGCGCGATATCGCCCAGCGCCAGATAAGCCAGAATGGCACTCTCCATCACCTCGACGTTTTCAGGAGCGCGCGCGAGAGCAAGACTATAATACTTCGCTGCTGCCTCGAAATCATAGTCGCTCGCAGCACTGCGCCCGGCCAGATAAGATCCGGCGAGAGATTCTGCTGAAACCGGCACAGGAGCGGCAGCGAAAACTGCGAGCCCAAGTGCGATTGCGCTGACAGTTGTCTTGAAATTTCTCATGGTCTCCGACCTCTCTTATTTTAGTAAAGGCTATCAGGTTTGAGTGGTCGTGCAATGGGATCAGGGCCCGGTGGCAGTCCCGCGCGCATCCGCATGTTAAAAAGATAGCAAAACGAAAAATGCTGCCCAAATTTAAGGGCAGCATTTGAATTTTCAGCACGCGATGCGATGCTCACATGTTGGGGTAATTGGGTCCGTCGCCGCCCTGAGGCGTAGTCCAGACGATGTTCTGGCTCGGATCCTTGATGTCGCAGGTCTTGCAGTGCACGCAATTTTGGAAGTTGATCACAAAGCGGGTGTCCTTGCCCGCTTCCTCAACAAATTCGTACACGGCAGCCGGGCAATACCGTGCTGAGGGCCCGGCGTATTTGGCAAGGTTCACTTCGACCGGCACGCTCGCATCTTTCAGCGTCAGATGCGCAGGCTGGCTTTCTTCGTGATTCGTGAACGAGAAGGCCACATTGGTCAGTCGGTCAAAGCTTAGCTTGCCATCGGGTTTGCGGTAGTCGATTTCTTTGTGATTTGCCGCAGGTTCTGTTGCGTCGGCATCTGATTTACCGTGGTGCATAGTGCCCAGCAGCGAGAAATTGAACAACGTGTTGCACCACATATCAAAGCCGCCGATGGCGAGCGAGGCAGAGAGCCCGTACTTCGACCAAAGCGGCTTGACGTTGCGGACCTTGTACAGATCTTTTCCGATTGCACCTTTGCGCACCTCGGTCTCGTAATCGGGCAGCTCATCACCCGCGCGGCCCGCCTTGATTGCCTCATGGGCGGCTTCTGCAGCGGCCTTGCCTGACAGCATGGCATTGTGATTGCCCTTGATGCGCGGCACGTTGACCATGCCCACAGAGCAGCCCAGCAGCGCCACGCCGGGAGCCACCATCTTGGGCATCGACTGGTAGCCGCCCTCGGTAATCGCGCGCGCGCCATAGGCCACGCGTTTGCCGCCTTTCAGAAGCTCTTCCACCATCGGGTGATGCTTGAAGTTCTGGAACTCCATGTAGGGGAACACATGAGGGTTTTTATAGCCCAGATGGACGACAAACCCGACATACACCTGATTGTTCTCGAGGTGATAGATGAACGATCCGCCGCCAGCTTTCTTTCCCAAAGGCCAGCCCATTGTATGCGTGACCGAGCCCTCTTTGTGCTTGGCGGGATCGATCTCCCAGATTTCCTTCATACCAAGGCCATATTTCTGCGGCTCTTTGCCCTTGGCCAAATCGTATTTCGCGATCACCTGCTTGGAGAGGCTCCCGCGCACACCCTCGCCGAGGAACACGTATTTCCCGTGCAACTCCATGCCGGGCTCGTAGCTTGGACCGGGCTTGCCGTCCGCGCCAAGGCCCATTTCGCCCGCAACCACACCTTTGACCTCGCCGTTCTCGCCATAGACGATCTCGGAGCAAGCCATTCCCGGAAACACTTCGACACCCAATTCTTCCGCCTGCTCTGCCATCCAGCGGCAGACGTTGCCCATCGACACGATGTAGTTGCCGTGGTTGTTCATCAGCGG
>JAGXHD010000084.1 GCA_024636395.1 Sulfitobacter sp. | reverse complement strand
TAGCTTGCAAACGGCTCCCAGAATGACGGGGCACCGCTGCACAGAAAAAAGCCGCCCCGGTCAGGAGCGGCTTTTCATATTCTTACGCGTCTGGTCGGATTAGGCCGCCAGCGACGCCTGCGCCTGCTTCACGATCGCGGCAAAGGATTCGGGCTCGTTCACAGCCAGATCGGCCAGAACCTTACGGTCCACTTCGATACCAGCGAGGCTGAGACCGTTGATGAAGCGTGAGTACGTCAGCTCCGCATCGTGGGCACGCACGGCCGCGTTGATCCGCTGGATCCAGAGCGCGCGGAAGTTCCGCTTGCGCACTTTCCGGTCACGGGTCGCATATTGGTTGGCTTTATCGACCGCCTGGCTCGCAACCTTGAAGGTGCTCTTGCGGCGGCCATAATATCCTTTGGCCGCTTTTACGATCTTGCGGTGACGGGCGTGGGTAACTGTACCACCTTTTGTACGGGACATATCGGCTCTCCTTAACGGTCGTAGGGCATAAAGCCCTTGATGATCTTGGCATCGGGCGCAGACAGAGCCTGCGTACCGCGTGCGTTACGGATAAATTTGTTGCTCCGCTTGATCATGCCGTGCTGTTTGCCAGCCTGGCTGCCGATGACCTTGCCGGTCGCCGAGATCTTGAAGCGCTTCTTGGCGCTCGATTTCGTCTTCATCTTGGGCATTTCTGTCTCCTGTCGTCTACAGTTTAAGCGCGCCTCGGCATGCCGCTTGAGCCGGCCGCGCAGGAATGAAACTGGGCTATAGGACAGGATCCCTTACGGCGCAAGTGCCGAAAGGCGCAGCGTGGGTATGCTCAAGGAATAAACCGTGCAACCACGTTCAATACTACATCCGGCACCTGCTCCAGACTATATCCACCGGGCTTGGCGGTGATCGCAAATACGATCAGGCCGCCGGCAATCAGGATCGTGATCGCCGAGGCCCGGGGCGCGCGCCTGTCAGACACCGCAGACAAGATGGAAGGAATCGTCAACGCGGCAATCACGATGCTGATCACAAGCGCCAGATCCGTATCCATTCAGGTCTTCCTCATACAAATCTCCGTGAGTCTACTCCGGATCTGACGCAAAAATCAAACGCTCATCACAGGGTGCCACGCGCAAAATATTCGTGCTTCCCGGTACGTTGAAAGGCACGCCAGCGGTCACCACGACGAAATCACTCTCCCCCGCAAAGCCCTCGTTACGCGCCGCACGTACGGCGCCTACGACAGCCTTTTTGAACCGGTCGAGCGTGCCGGTCATCACGCAGTTCACCCCCCAGCTCAGCGTTAACCGCCGAGCAGTTCCGATGAGCGGGGTCAGCGCGATGATGGGTACGCGCGGCCGCTCACGCGCGATCAGCAAGGCGGTCGTGCCCGATTGGGAAAAACAACAGATCGCCTTGACGTCGGTCGTCTCAGCGATCTCACGCGCTGCCGCCACGATCGCGTCCGCGATGCCCGAGCGCGAGGCCGTGCGGCTCGATTCGATGATCTGGGTGTAGGTAGGGTCGCGCTCCACTTCGACGGCAACGTTGTCCATCGTGCTCACCGCCTCGAGCGGGAAACTCCCCGCAGCCGATTCTGCCGAGAGCATGACCGCATCTGCGCCCTCGTAGATTGCCGTGGCCACGTCCGATACTTCGGCGCGCGTGGGCATCGGGCTATCGATCATACTTTCGAGCATCTGCGTCGCCACGATCACAGGCTTGCCCACCGCGCGGCACCGGCGCACCAAGCGCTTTTGAATCGGTGGTACGGCAGACACCGGCAGCTCGACACCCAGATCGCCCCGCGCAACCATGATCCCGTCACTCACTGCAAGAATATCGTCGAACCGCTCCACCGCCGATGGCTTCTCGATCTTCGACAGGATTGCCGCGCGACCCTTGGCCAGTTCGCGCGCCTCCGCCACATCCTCTGGCCGCTGCACGAAACTCAGCGCGAGCCAGTCGACGCCCAGCGCACATACGAACTCCAGATCGGCGCGGTCTTTCTCGCTCAGCGCCGCCAGCGGAAGCACCACATCTGGCACATTTACGCCCTTGCGGTTGGATATCGTGCCCCCGGCAATCACTTCGCACTCAGCAAAATCAGCGCCGCACGCCACTACTTTGAGGCGGATCTTCCCATCATTGACCAGCAGGGTTGAGCCTTTCTCAAGGGCCGCGAAAATCTCCGGGTGCGGCAGGCAAACCCGCGACGCATCCCCTTCGGCAGGATCAAGATCGAGGCGGAATGCCGCACCGACCACCAGCTCCTCGCTGTCGCCCGCGAACACTCCCACGCGCAGCTTAGGCCCTTGCAGGTCGGCCAGGATGCCAATGGTCGATCCGGTCTGCTCCTCCACCGCGCGGATCATCGCATGCTTCGCGCGGATCTCCTCGTGGCTGCCGTGGCTCATGTTCAGGCGAAACACATCCGCCCCTGTCCGATGCAGCGCCTCGATCATGTCCGCCGTGTCCGACGCAGGGCCAAGGGTCGCGACGATCTTTACATTACGTTGGCGTCTCATTCCGGTCGCTCCTCAAATACATATGCCGCGCACGGCGGCCGGGTCGGTCATCAGGGTCGCCCTAACGCATACCCCTTGCCATATCTGCCGTGAACCCGAAAACTGTTACAATCCAATGACACTGCGGAACGGATCGCACAGCCTTGACGCATCGCGCGCCCGCTTCCATTTAGAGAGGGCACAATAGGAGCCACCATGACCGAGCATTCACAGCAAGAAATCGAGCTTCAGGCTGCCGCCTTTCGCCGCCTGCAACAGCACCTCATGCAGGACCGCCCGGATGTCCAGAACATCGACATGATGAACCTCACCGGGTTCTGTCGCAATTGCTTGTCGCGCTGGTATCAGGAAGCTGCAGCCGAGCGCGGCGTCGAGATCGGCAAGATGGAAGCACGCGAGCTGTTCTACGGGATGAGCATGGAGGAGTGGAAATCCAACCACCAGACAGAGGCAACTGGCAAGCAGCAAGACGCGTTCAAGACGGCGTTCGAGCAGAATGTGGGCACTGAACAAAAGAAATGACGCGAGTGGTGCAGCGCCACGCGAATTAACGGCACATAGAAAAGCGGGCCATCGCCGCGTAATTCGTCGGTCCTCAGCAGATCAGCGATTACGTCATTGCCGTTCGTGCTGTGCACGAAGTTATTGTCTGCAGTGTTGGCGCAGCTCGCCTTATAGGGGGTACAATCGTCGTCACCATCCCCCAGAAATACCAAATCGGCCCCTGCGTCTTCACGCACCATGTCGGAGCTCATGTGGCCTTAGCCCTCGCCCCCCCCGTCCGGCTCAAATTCCTCCTAGAGAGAAGTCGCTTCTTCCGCGTCTTCATCGTTGTCCATCAGATTGATGATCAGCACCCGACCGAGACGTGCAGAGAGAGAGAAAGCAGGGGAAACGTAGCAGAAACACGCCCACAAAGGGTCAGGACTCTATATCGATCCTGTTCCAAATTCGGTATTTGGCAAAGCAATCTGACGGTGGTCACATCTCTCGCAAGACCGCTGCTGGACGCGGCTACTGGTTCAAAAAGCGAAACAACCGCGCACGCTCAACTTCTTTTTGTTCCTACCGCCATATCCCTCAAAGAGGCTGGCCGGTGCTCGGCGAGGAGTTACTCACACGACCCAAATCGCCTTCCACCCCCTGCCCCGCAAGCTCCGCCCGGATCATCGGGTCCGTGAACGGGCGCGCCAGCATCCCCCACCCTCTGGCCCGCGCCTCCCTTTCGTCCGCACCACTCTTGGTCAGTATAATGCGCGCGCCTGCGGCAATGAGCGCCTTCACGGCCGCGGATTCGGCTGCCTCCGTATATGAAAGGTCCAGAACCGCCACAGAAGCGTCCGGCTCCTGCGCCAGCGCTGCCGCGATAGCGTCCGCCTCACGCACATGGACGACTCTACAGGGGCCAACTGCCTTGAGGCATCCTATGATATCCTCGGCGATAAATTCTTCACCCTCCTGTATGATAAATATAGGGAGAGCGCGGTCGTCAGTGTCTGTCATTTCTAAATCGGCACGAATCAGGATTTTTAAATTATTCATGGGCGATCAATGGAACAGTTCGGGCGTTCGTGCATTAAACTACGACATAGGCAGGAGCTCTTATTAAATGGCGACAAAATGCACAAATTGTCCCCTGCGGCTGCGCCCCATCTTTGATCCGCTGAACGACCGCGAGATCGCGTTCATGCAAAAGTTCAAAGCAGGTGAGCTTGAGGTGGAAGCAGGAACAACCCTCATGATGGAGGGCTCAAACAGCCCGCAGCTCTACACTGTTCTCAACGGCCTTGGCTTACGCTACAAAACCCTCGAATCCGGTGATCGCACTGTCATCAACTTTGTATTTCCCGGCGACTTCATCGGCTTGCAGGCAGGCGTGATGAAGGAAATGCAGCACTCCGTCGAAGCGACGACGGATATGACGCTGTGCGTTTTCAACCGGAAGATGCTGTGGTCGATGTTCCGCGATCATCCCGAACGAGCCTTTGATCTCACTTGGATTGCGGCTGTCGAAGAGCATGTTCTTGGCGAGAGTCTCGCGATCATCGGGCATCTTGATGGGCTCGCAAGGATCGCCCGCGCATTCGTTCGCCTCCACGATCGCGCCGCGGCACTGGGAATGCTCAAAGGAGCGGAGATGCCACTGCCCTACCGACAGCAGGATCTTGCTGATTCGCTGGGCCTCTCGCTGGTCCACACCAACAAGACCCTCAAGCTTCTGCGCGAGGACGGCGTCGCGACCTGGCAGGACGGCTCTCTCAACATACTTGATTACAGACGCCTTTGCGACATCGCCCAACTCGACAGAGATCGCGAGCCCATGAAGCGTCCCCTGATCTAACGCAGGGCCGCGCTACACAGCCGCTTTGCGCATCTCGTCGATGTAGATCTCGCGCAGCCGCATCGCCACCCTGCCGGGCACACCCTCGCCCAAAGCCACACCGTCGATCTCCACCACCGGCATTACAAATGCGCTGGCCGACGTGGTAAACGCCTCGTCCGCCTCCTGGGCCTCCTCGATGGAAAACGAGCGCTCCTCGACCTCCATCTGTGCTTCGCGGGCAAGCCGCAGCACTGCGACCCGGGTTATCCCGTGCAGGATCTCAGTACCCAAATGGCGGGTGATGATCTTGTTACCCTTAACGATATAAGCGTTGTTCGAGGTGCCTTCGGTCACCATTCCGTCCTCGACCATCCAAGCATCATCGCATCCGGCCTTTTTCGCCATCATCTTGCCCATCGACGGATAGAGAAGCTGCACCGTCTTGATGTCCCGCCGCCCCCAGCGGATGTCCTCGATGCTGATGATCTTGGCGCCACGCTTGGCCGCAGGGCTGTCTGCCATGCCGGGCTTGTTCTGCGTAAAGAGCACGATCGTTGGCTCCGTCGTTTCGGGGTCGGGAAAAGCAAAATCACGGTCCCCGTCCGATCCGCGGGTGATCTGGAGATAGATCAGTCCCTCGTCGATCTCATTGAGCCGCACCAACTCGCGGTGGACCTCCAGCAGATCCTCCTTTGCAATCGGGTTGCGCATGTCCAGTTCGCCCAGCGAGCGCGCCAGCCGCACGGCATGGCCGTCGAAATCGATCAGCTTGCCACCCAGCACCGATGTCACCTCGTAGACACCATCCGCCATCAGAAACCCGCGGTCGAAGATAGACACCGTAGCTTCGTTCTCCGGCATGAACTGCCCATTCACATAAACTGTCCGCATCGCATTCATCCCCATAATGCGCGGTCGGCAGGATGCACCCCCGCCGCGTCGAATTTCAATGGCTGGTCCCGGTCCTCGGCCAGCAGCAAAGGCCCGTCTAGATCCACAAAGGGCATCCCCTGAGCCACCAGCAGCGCAGGCGCCATCGCCAGCGACGAGCCCACCATGCAGCCCACCATCACGTCATAACCTTCCGCCAGCGCCGCCTTGCGCAGCGCCAGCGCCTCGGTCAGCCCGCCGGTCTTATCGAGCTTGATATTGACCACGTCATACTTGCCTTGCAACCCCGGCAAACTGCTGCGGTCGTGGCAGCTCTCGTCGGCACACACGGGCACGGGCCGCGCGATATCCAACAGCGCATCATCCTCCCCCGCAGGCAATGGCTGTTCTACCAAAGCGACGCCAAGCCGCACCAGATGCGGGGCAAGATCGGCATAAACCGCAGCCGACCAGCCCTCATTGGCATCCACGATAATCGTACTTTTAGGCGCCCCCGCGCGTACCGCCTCGAGCCGAGGCATATCATCCGGCGTGCCAAGCTTGATCTTGAGCAAGGGGCGAAAAGCATGCTCGGCCGCCTGCGCCCGCATCTTTTCGGGCGTATCCAGCGAGAGCGTGTAGGCCGTGATCTCCGGCCGCAAAGGCGCCAGCCCCGCCAGCTCCCAGACCGCCTTCCCGCTTTGCTTGGCCTCCAAATCCCACAGTGCGCAATCAACAGCGTTACGCGCCGCACCTGCGGGCAGCTGATCAAGGAGCCCGGCTCGCGTCACGGTACCTTGGAGCTCCTCGATCTGCGCCGTCACGCTCTCCAGCGTTTCGCCGTATCGCGCGTAAGGCACACATTCTCCCATGCCGACCGCGTCGCCGTCGCTGATCCGTACCGTCAGCACATGTGCTTCCGTCCGCGACCCGCGCGAGATGGTGAACACCTTCGCCAGCTTAAAAACGTCTCTGCTTACTTCAATCCGCATCGTACCCCGTCAAACCGCAAACTCCGCCAAGCTTCTTTGGCTTTTAAAATTCAAATCCAGCACACGCACCGGGCACACCGGATCAGATCGCCTCCAGCGCTTCCGCAAGCCGCTCTGCTCCGAACCGGAACGGATCGACCGCAGGCAACCCCATCTCTTTTTCTACGCGCTCCAAATACGCCAGCGCCTCCTCTTTGCCCATGTGCTGCGTATTCACCGCAGCGCCTACGACCACACAATCGGGATTCCCCACCCGCGCCAGCGAGAGCGCCACGTCGCGGATCGCCTGCATGCTCGGCACTTTGTAATCCGGCAAGCCGCGCATATGCGACCGCGTGGGCTCGTGGCAGATGATCAGCGCATCAGGCTGCCCGCCGTGCACCAAAGCCAGCGTCACCCCGGAATAGCTGATGTGGTGCAGGCTGCCCTGCCCCTCGATGACATCCCAATGATCGGGGTCATTGTCGGGTGTCAGATACTCGATTGAACCAGCCATGAAATCCGCCACCACAGCATCCAGCGGCACGCCATGCCCGATGATCAAAATGCCGGTCTGCCCCGTCGCGCGGAAAGTGCTTTTCATCCCGCGTGCTTGCATTGCCGCATCGAGTGCCAGCGCGGTATACATCTTGCCCACCGAACAATCGGTGCCCACCGCCAGCACACGCTTGCCGGTGCGCTTGACCCCACTGGCAATCGGATAATCGACGGAAGGAATACGCACATCGTGCAGATCGCGCCCGTGCTCGGCGGCCGCCGCCACAAGATCCTCCTCCTCGCTCAGCAGGTTGTGCAGGCCAGATGCCAGATCGTAGCCCATCGCCAACGCCTCCAGCAGCACTTCTTTCCACGCCTGCGAGATCACACCGCCGCGGTTTGCCACCCCGATCACCAACGTCTTCGCACCAGCCGCTTGCGCCTCGGCCAGCGTCATGTCCGTCAAACCCACCGTCGCCTTGCAGCCCGGCAGACGAAACTGCCCAACGGCATTTTCCGGGCGCCAATCCTTGATCCCCTGCGCCACTTTGGCTGCCAATTGGTCAGGCGCATCGCCCAAAAACAGCAAGTAAGGTGTCTGGATCATGTATCGATTCTCCGTAATTCTAGAAACTCGGCAAAGCTTGCTGCAAAACCCATGCAATTCAATCGCATTCCCTCCACAAAATGCCGCCGAGCCGCACAATTCCTGCGCCGCAGCATCTTCCTGCGCAAATATTTTGCGTCGCAGAAATTGCTGCACCTGCAAAAAGACCCTTGCAGGTAGTTGCGCAATTTTATAACTCCAAATCGTAATTATACGACATTTTATGTCTCAAAAGGATCATACCCTCCATGAGCTTTCGCATCCAGCCCACGCCCCCCGCCCGCCCCAACCGCTG
Source organism: Sulfitobacter sp. (assembly GCA_024636395.1). Lineage (GTDB taxonomy): Bacteria > Pseudomonadota > Alphaproteobacteria > Rhodobacterales > Rhodobacteraceae > JAGXHD01. The sequence goes on along the minus strand of JAGXHD010000084.1, from coordinate 474 downwards.
CCAGCTGTTCGGCCCCGGCTCTAACACGAAACTCTTCGCCAAAATGGCTGCCTCCGCCGCTGATGTGATCAATCTCGATCTTGAGGACAGCGTCGGTCCAAATGACAAAGAAGTTGCCCGCGCCAACGTGATCGAAGCGATCAACACGGTCGATTGGGGCAAGAAAACCCTCTCCGTCCGCATCAATAGCCTCGATACCCCGTATTGGTACCGCGATGTGGTCGATCTGCTGGAGCAGGCGTCCGAGCGGCTGGATATGATCATGATCCCAAAAGTCGGCTGCGCCGCCGATATCTACGCTGTCGATGCCCTGGTCAGCGCCATTGAGGCCGCCAAGGGCCGCAAGAAGCGTATCGCTTTCGAGGTCATCATCGAATCCGCCTCCGGGCTCATCAATGTAAACGAAATTGCCGCCGCCTCTCCCCGGCTTGAGGCGATGAGCCTCGGCGCCGCCGACTATGCTGCCTCCATGGG
>JAGXHD010000083.1 GCA_024636395.1 Sulfitobacter sp. | reverse complement strand
ATGGTGCAGCGCACGCTAGGACATCTGGGCTGCGAGATCGAGATCGAGCCGGGCAGGCTCATCGCGGGTAACGCGGGCCTGATGGTGAGCCAGGTGATCTACGTCAAATCCGGTGAGGGGCGTGATTTTCTGATCCTCGATGGTGCGATGAACGATCTTATCCGTCCGGCCATGTACGACGCCTATCATGATATTATTCCGATCATCGAACCTGCCGCGGGCGCATTCAAGCAGCCCTACGACATCGTGGGCCCCGTATGCGAATCCGGGGACACCTTCGCCAAGCAGCGCGACATGGTGCCGCTGACCGCAGGAGACCTCGTGGCATTCCGCAGTGCTGGCGCATATGGCGCGGTAATGTCCAGTGAGTATAATTCTCGGGCACTTATCCCCGAAGTGCTGGTCAACGGAGATCAATTTGCGGTTATCCGCCCACGTCCGACCTTTGACGAAATGATAAATCGCGATACCATCCCTGAATGGCTCGAAACGCATCCCGCGACCTGAGAGCCGGTGCGAGGTATCACTATGGTCCAATTCACGCCCGAAGATCTGAAGCAAACGCTGGACACTTTGCGCCGCCCGTTGTGGATGACCCGGTTCGGCATGCGGGCCGAAGTGGCTGTCCGCAGCCTGTGGCCGCTGTTGACGGTCCTTCTGCTGGCACTGGCGGCGGCGATGATGGGCGCGCATGAAGTGCTGCCGTTAGAGGCGATCTGGGCTGGCATCGGGCTTATCGCCGGTGCCGCACTGTGGGCAATGGTCTATGCGGTGCGCCGTTGGGTCTGGCCCACGGATGTGGATGCGATGATGCGCCTCGACAGCAGCCTCCCGGGGCGGCCGATCACGGCGTTGCTCGACGATCAAGCGATTGGCGGCGGGGATGATGCCTCTGCCGCGGTCTGGCGGGCGCACAAGCGCCGAATGGCTGCGCGCGCGGCAGCGGCACAAGCGGTGCCGGGCGATCTGAGGGTATCCTCGCGCGATCCTTATGCGCTGCGCTATGTCGCTGTTTTGGCCTTTGCCGTGGCACTGATGTTCGGATCGATCTGGCGGGTCGGTACGGTGGCGCAGATGGCGGGCGGTGGGACGACCGCGCTTGCTGCGGGTCCCGTCTGGGAGGGCTGGGCGGAGCCGCCGCGCTACACTGGCCGTCCGACGCTCTATCTCAACGATCTGGCTGAAGGGCCGCTGGAATTGCCTGTCGGCACGCTGATCACGATGCGCCTATACGGCGAAGTTGGTGCCTTACAGATTTCCGAGACGGTATCGGGCACCGTAGCGCCGCCGGATCCGGACGCACCCCCGGCTATTGCGTTTGATTTCAAGGTAAACCAAAGCGGCACAATCGCTGTAGACGGGCCCGGAGCGCGCACTTGGGATGTTGCCCTGCGCCTTGATGAAGCACCTGAGATTACGATCCTCGGCGAGCCGGAAGTGTCGGCAATGGGCGAGATGCGCCTACCGTTCGCGGCCAAGGATGATTACGGCGTCGAGGCGGGCGAGGCGCGGATCATGCTTGATCTGGCATCGGTCGAGCGGCGCTACGGGCTGACTGTGGAGCCGGACGCGCGGCCCGAAGTGACCGTGCCGCTGCCAATGCCGATTGCGGGTGACCGTGCGGCGTTTGAGGAAAATCTGATCGACGACTTCTCGGAACATCCTTGGGCGAACTTGCCGGTGACGGTGGCGATGACGGCACTGGATGCGGCCGAGCAGCAGGCACAGACCGCACCGATGCAGATGATCCTGCCGGGCCGCCGTTTCTTTGATCCCACGGCTGCGGCGGTGATCGAGATGCGGCGCGATATCCTGTGGAGCCGCGATAATGTCAAGCGCACCGCGCAGGTCTTGCGCGCGGTAAGCTATCTGCCGCAGGATGCTTTCCGCTCCGAGACGACAGCATTGCGCTTGCGCAAGCTGATTGGGCGGATTGAGACACAAGCGCGCTTTGGGCTTGACGAGGAAAACCAGAATCTGCTGGCGCAGGACTTATGGGATCTGGCGCTGGAGCTTGAGGAAGGGGATCTGGAGGATGCCCGCGAGCGGATGAAGCGCGCACAGGAGCGCCTGAACGAAGCCATGAAAAATGGCGCGTCGGATGAGGAAATTGCTGAGCTGATGCAGGAATTGCGCCGCGCCACAGAAGACTTCATGCAGCAGCTCCAACGCGAGCAGGCGGAGCGGCAGGACGGCGAGCAACAGCAGCAAGGCCAGCAACAGCAGGGCGAAAGCATGCAGATGACGCAGGACGATCTGCAACGCATGATGGACCGCATTCAGGAATTGATGGAGCAGGGCCGCATGGCTGAAGCGGAGCAGGCGCTCCGCGAGCTTCAGGAAATGATGGAAAACATGCAGATGGCCGAGGGCCAGCAGGGGCAGGGCGGAGGCCAGCAATCGCTCGGCGAGCAGGCAATGGAGGGTCTCGCCGAAACACTGCGCGACCAGCAGGGTCTTAGCGATCAGGCGTTCCGCGATCTTCAGGAACAGTTCAACCCCAATGCCCAAGCCGGGGAAAACCAAGGTAATGAGGGCCGCAACGGCGGACAGGGCCGCGGCGAGAGCCATGAGGGCCAGCAGGGGCAAGGCGAGCAGGACCAGCAACAAGGTGAGCAGGGCGGTGGCGGCGAGCAGCGGCAGGGCGAGAATGGCGAGGCCGACGGACAGGGCCAAGGCCAGCAGGAGAGCCTTGCAGAGCGTCAGCAGCAGCTGCGTGACGAGCTGAACCGCCAGCAAGGCAACATGCCGGGCCGCGGCACACCAGAGGGCGATGCGGCGCGCGACGCGCTTGACCGTGCGGGCCGCGCGATGGATCAGGCAGAGCAAAATCTGCGGAACGGTGAGCTGGCCGATGCGATCGATAACCAATCGCAGGCGATGGAAGCGCTGCGCGATGGCATGCGCTCATTGGGCGAAGCGATGGCGCAGGAAGAGCAAGGTCAGCAGCCCGGACAGGGTACACAGGAAAGCGACCGCCGCGCGAGCAACAGAGATCCGCTCGGCCGCAGCCAAGGGAGCAATGGCGCCACGGGGAGCGACAACGAAGCTGATCTGAACGGTGATGCCGCGGGTCGTGCGCGTGAGCTTCTGGACGAAATCCGCCGTCGCTCGGGCGAAGCCGCGCGCCCCGAAGTGGAGCGTGATTACCTCAACAGACTGCTCGAGCGGTTCTGATAACGTGCGGAACAAGACGGCAGCAGCGGTTTTAGCCGTTGCTGTCTTCGGCGACTGAATCGAGGGAGCGCAACAGGCCCTGAACCCGAGTGTCGAGCCAAGAGCGGCCGGCATCAATCACACCGACATAGCTGGTCAACGGGCTTTCGAGTGCGGGTACTGCTGCGGAGAGGCGTGGCGCCAATACGTAAACCACCGCGAGCACTGCAAAAATCATCATAACTGTGAGAAAGCCTGTGCGGAAGCCACGGCGCTTGCGCTGGACCGTCGGGGCTTCGATTTCGGGGCCAATGTCGGCGGCACCGGGGCCGCTACGACCTGAGCCGGATCGCAGGGTGGAATTGATTTCGTCGATGTCGGGCAGTAGATCGCGGCGTGATCCGAGTGCTGCTGCTGCGGCAGCTCCTTTGCCCTCGCCCCGATCTGCAGCGGGCGTTTTAGGTTCTCGGACCTCCTGAACGTCGTTTCCGCGCATACGCGCCATTCGGTCGCGGGCCTGCCGTGCCCGGCGCTCCGCCTCCGTGTCATTGTTGGGTTGCTCCAAATCCATACCCAGCTCGGGCTGGCTCTCCAAACTGCTGGATTGCGTAGAGCGCCGGGCTGCCTGTTCAGCTTCTGCCTCTTGGCGCAGGATATCTGCAACCGCCGGATCAAGCTGCTTGCGCTCGGGTGCTTTGGGTGCAGGCGGTGGCGGCGGCGGTGCTACCTCCTCGTCGGGCGCGGGAATTTCGGCTTCGGCCGCTGCGTCATCCGGCGCTGCGTCCGGGTGGTGTTGAAACCAGGTCTGACCACAATTGGAGCACTGCACGTCACGACCCGAGACAGGCATGACATCGTCCGGCACTTCATACTGTGCATCGCAGTTTGGACAGATAAGTCTCATTTCACGCCCCGAAACAACGGTCTTTGACCCGTTTACCAATCATTAACACTAGCATAGGAGGTATGGGGCGGCACGAAAAGTCTATTCTGGCGCGTTTGCCGTGAGCCCATGGATTGAAACCCGAGCGGTGCTAAGGCACAACAGGCCAACCGAGGGAGGCGTGCAGTGATCGAGCTGGAAAATGTGGCCTATAGCTATGGCGGAGGCGAGCTGTTATCCGACATATCGCTCAAGCTGGCGCCTGGGTCTTTTCACTTTCTCACCGGGCCATCGGGTTCCGGTAAAACCACGCTGATGAAGCTGTGTTACGGTGCGTTGCTGCCGACGGCCGGGCATGTCCGGCTGTTCGACCGCGATGTTCGCGCGATGACCCGCGATGACGTCGCGCTGCTGCGCCGCCGGATGGGTGTGGTCCATCAAGATTGCCAGTTCCTCGATCACCTTACTCTTTCCCAAAATATCGCATTGCCCCTGCACGCCTCCGGGCGAAGTGCTGAGGCCGCGGGCGAGGATCTTGAAGATCTGATGCACTGGGTCGGCCTGACGGAGCGGTCGGCCGCACTGCCGCCTGAGTTGTCGGGTGGGGAACGGCAACGTGCGGCGCTCGCCCGTGCGGTCATCATGTCCCCCGATGTGGTGCTCGCCGACGAGCCGACGGGCAATGTGGATTGGGATATGTCGCAGCGCCTGCTGCGCCTGCTGATCGAGCTCAACCGGATGGGCAAGACCGTGCTGGTCGCGACGCATGATCTGGGGCTGATCCGTGCCACCAAAGCACACGTGCAAGCGCGTGTCTTGCGCATCGCAAATCGGCGCATCCAGCTTGCGGGAGCTGACCTGTGAAGGGGCTGCGGGCGCAGCTGGTTCGGGCGTTTCAGCCTGATACGCAGGCCGACCGCGTGGTGCCGCCCTCGGGCTTTACCGCGCAGCTCACCTTGTTTGCCGCCGGTGCCATGGCGTTTCTAGCGGTATTTGCGTTGGCGCTTTCGCTTGCTGCGGGGCGTCTGGCCGAGCAGTGGGGCTCCGAGCTTGCCCGCTCCGCGACGATCCGGATCGCTGCTCCTGATGACCAGCAGCAGGCCCAGACCAACGCGGCTTTGCGGATCCTGGAGACGACCCGCGGCGTGGCGCAGGCACGTGCGCTGAGCAACGAAGAGCAGGCCGCTTTGCTCGCGCCCTGGTTCGGCGCTGAGCTGGAACTCGATAGCCTTCCGGTGCCCCGCCTCATCGAGGTCATTGAGACGGAGGAGGGCATGGATGCGGCAGGGCTCCGCTTGCGTCTCGCTGCGGAAGTGCCGGGCGCGATGCTGGATGATCACAGTCGCTGGCGCGCGCCGCTTGTGAAGGCTGCCTCAAGGCTCAAGATGCTGGGCTGGGTGTCGAGTGTGCTGATTGCCGCTGTCACAGCGGCAATGGTCACGCTGGCAGCAAACGCTGCACTCGCGGCCAATGCGCAGGTGATTTCCGTGCTGAGGCTCGTGGGGGCGACGGACGATTATATCGCGCGGGCATTCATTCGTCGGTTTACCCTGCGAGCGCTGATCGGAGCACTCGTGGGGATGGTTCTCGGGATGATCGCTGTGCTGCTCTTGCCCGGCGGTGAAGATGAGACAGCGAGTTTTCTCACCGGGCTGGGATTTCAGGGCCTGCACTGGCTGGTACCGCTGCTCATTCCACCGCTGGCCGCTGCGGTGGCCTTTATCGCCACGCGGATGGCGGCAAGGCGCACTTTGGAGAGCCCGACATGAACCTGTTGCAATGGATCCGCTCGATCATTTTCGTGGTTCAGGCTACGGTGATGCTGCCTGTGATCGGCCTTCTCTTCGCCCCTTGGGCGATGCTGTCTAAGCGCGGTGCCTATGCGGGGTGCCGCAGCTACGCGAGATGGGTGATCTGGACGGCGGGCTGGATGATCGGGCTGCGCTGCGAGGTGCGCGGCACACCCCCTGACATGGCAGCGCTGGTTGCGGCCAAGCATCAGTCATTCCTCGATATCCTGATGATCTTCAACGCCCTTCCGGCCTCGAAATTCATCATGAAGGAGCAGCTGCGCTATTCGCCCTTCCTAGGGCAATACGCCACCAAGATGCAGATGGTGTTTGTTGACCGTGGCAAACGCGGGGCAGCGATCTCGAAGATGGTTGCGGATGTGGACGCGGGCGCGCGGGAGCCGGGGCAGCTGGTGATCTATCCCCAGGGCACGCGCTCTCCTCCCGGCACCAAGCTGCCCTACAAGGTGGGCACGGCGATCTTGTATGAGCAACTGGGCCAGCCCTGCTATCCAGTGGCGACGAATGCGGGCGTGTTCTGGCCGCGCCGGGGGCTATACCGGCGGCCGGGTGTGGCGGTGGTGGATTTCCTGCCGCCGATCCTGCCAGGCATGCCGCGCGCTGCCTTCGTGGCGGAGCTGGAGCAGCGGATCGAGGTGGCCTCGGACGCACTGCTCAAGGAGACGGGGCTGGAGGATTTGTATGAACAAAATTGAAACTGTAGAGGCTCTTGAGGCGCTTTACGGCGCACCGGGGACCGCGGCGATCGCCAAGGTCTCGGACAATCTGACTCCGCTTTATCGCAAGTGGATCATGGCGTCGCGACTGTGCATGGTGAGCACAGTGGGGCCGCAGGGAACAGACGGCAGCCCGCGCGGCGATGCGGGGCCGGTGGTATTGGAGCTGGATCCCAAGCGTCTGGCGCTGCCGGACTGGCGCGGCAATCAACGGCTCGACACGCTGCGCAATATCGTGGCCGATGGGCGGATCTCGCTGATGTTCATCGTGCCCGGATCCAACAATGTAGTTCGCGTCAATGGCACTGCTTGGATCACCGACGATGTGGACCTGCGTGGGCGGTTCGATAAGGACGCTAGACAGCCTGCCACTGTCATTGTGATCGAGATATCCGAAGTTTACAGCCAATGCGCGCGCGCGCTGATGCGGGCCGGAACGTGGGCGGGTGAGGACCTGAGCGAGGGCCTGCCGACGATGGGGGAGATCCTTGCGGAGGTCTCTGACGGGACAGAGGGGGGCGCCGACTATGACGCCACCTGGGCGCCGCGCGCGGCCAAAACCATGTGGTAGGCCGCGCGGGATAGCTTACATGTGGATCGCGCCGTCGCCACAGGCGAGGGCAGCCTCTTTCACCGCCTCTGAATAAGTTGGGTGGGCATGGCATGTCATAGCTAGATCCTGCGCGGAGGCGCCGAATTCCATCGCAACGCAAACCTCGTGGATAAGATCGCCTGCCATAGGGCCGATGATATGGCATCCCAGAATGCGGTCGGTTTCTTTGTCCGCGAGCATTTTAACGAAACCATCGCCAGAGAAATTCGCCTTCGCGCGCGCGTTGCCCATAAAGCTGAACTTGCCGACTTTGTAGGCGCGGCCCGAGGCTTTCAGTGTTTCTTCGGTTTCGCCCACATTCGCCACTTCTGGGTGGGTGTAGATCACACCGGGTATCACTGAGTAGTTAACGTGACCGTGTTTACCCGCGATCTGTTCGGCGCAGGCCATGCCCTCGTCTTCGGCCTTATGGGCAAGCATCGGCCCTTCGATCACATCGCCGATCGCATAGATGCCTTTGACGGAAGTCTGCCATTTGTCGTTGACCTGGATCTGGCCGCGGTCTGTCATGACCATGTCGAGAGCATCGACGCCAAGACCGTCCATAAAGGGGCGACGGCCTGTGGAGAGCAAAACAGTATCGGCATCGATGACGTGCTCGCTATCGTCCTTACGTAGTTTATACGTAACTTTTGCCTTCGATTTCGTGGTCTCTGTCTTTTGGACAGCGGCCCCCATGATGAATTTGAGGCCCTGCTTAACAAGTGTTTTCTGGAACTGCTTGCTGATCTCAGCGTCCATGCCGGGGGTGATGTGATCAAGATATTCGACCACCGTCACCTCCGAACCCAGACGCGCGTAGACCGAGCCTAGCTCGAGCCCGATGACGCCTGCACCGATCACGACGAGGTTCTTGGGGACCTTGCCCAACTCGAGCGCGCCGGTGGAGCTGACGACGATCTTCTCGTCGACCTCGACGCCTTTCAGGCTCGACGGTTCGGAGCCTGTCGCAATGATGATGTTCTTGGCCGTGTGCGTGTCGTCGCCAACCTTGACGCGGCCCGCCTCAGGAATGGTGGCCCAGCCCTTGATCCAGTCTACCTTGTTCTTTTTGAAAAGAAATTCGATGCCCTTGGTATTGGTATCGATGGTGGATTGCTTGTACTTCTGCATCTGTGGCCAATCGACGGAGGGTGACTTTCCCTTGAGGCCCATCTCGGCGAAGTTGTGCTCTGCCTCGTGCAGCATGTGGCTCGCGTGCAGCAGCGCCTTGGACGGGATGCAGCCTACGTTGAGGCAGGTGCCGCCCAGTGTTTCTCGGCCCTCCACACAAGCAGTTTTCAGGCCAAGCTGCGCGCAGCGGATGGCCGCAACATAGCCGCCGGGGCCGGAACCGATGATGATGACGTCATAGTCGGACATGAGATTCTCCTTAAGAAAATGACGAGGGTGTTGGTATACCCCCTGTACACCCCCTGCACATCAGGGAGGCGGAAGCGGGCGTCAGATGAGTGCCGCGATGAGAAGGATGAGCGTGGCGAAAAACCCCACGGCCCAGATGATCGAGCGACCGGGGGACCAGCCGAAAAAATATGCGGGCACATACAGCACGCGGGCGGCAAGATAGACCCACGCGCAAGCGCCGGTGAGCGCGGAGTTTTGCCCCGACATCTGGATTACGGCCACGGCGATGCCGAACAGGATCAGCCCTTCGAAGTGGTTCTCGAACGCGCGGCCCAGACGGGCGGTCGTGTCACTCATCTTACGGCTTGGCTCCCGGTCACGCGCGGACATCAGATAGCCGCTGCCGATCTGGATATTGGCAGGCACCGCGAAAAGGCTGAACTGCACGATTTGCAGAAGGGCAGCGAGAGTGAGGGCGGTGAGCTCAGGGGTCATCACAGGGTTTTCACGAAGAAGTGGCTGGCGTGCAGCACTGTTGAATTGTCATCCGAGCTGAGCGCGTTCGAGCGTGTAATCCACTGCTCCGCCTTGGCGCGGTCGTTGACCGACAACAGCGCGAAAGCGTGTGTGGTGCTGTCGGCGTCACGCCAGATTTGTAACACGGAGAGCCCCGCATCACGTCGGGCCTCGTTATCGCCGTCAAACGCCTTTTTCCACGCCTCGAACGAGGTGACTTCGAAATGGCAGATCATTTGCATCGTGTTCCGGTCTCCTTTGGGCACAGGTGTGCGCAGTGGTGCTCAAGTTGCAGTGTAGGGCAGTGTTGCAGGCGCGGCTAGCGCGTGAGGGACAAGCGGCGCCCGGTTGCGAGCAGGGTGCCGCAGGGGATCCACTCCGCGCCCTGCTGGATATAAATGTCGGCAGCGCCGACACAGGTGGTTTTGCCGATCTGCTTGGCCTGACCTACGGCGCGCAAGCGCGCCCCGCGGGCCTGACCGAGCATCTTGATCGTGAAATCCATGGTGGACATGGCGCCATCGGGGGGTAACGCCGAGGTCACCGAGAGCATCGCTGCCATATCGCCGAGCGCCCCAACCGAGCTTGCGGCGAAGGCACCGGGTGGAGCCTCGAAGGGCGCCGTGAGCGGAGCCTCGAGGGTGACGGAGCCCGAGACCGCGCTGACGACTTCAACCTCGAGCGCACCGGCGAAGGGCATCGCGGCTAGATAGCCAGCCATCAGTGCCGTCAGTTTGGGGTCCTCAGGCTCCGCCATGGCCTAGAGATCCATCAACAGGCGGCGTGGATCCTCCAGCGCCTCTTT
>JAGXHD010000082.1 GCA_024636395.1 Sulfitobacter sp. | reverse complement strand
CTTCGGCGAGCCACGCGGGATCTTCGAGGAAGGCAACGAGCGCGTCGGCATCAACACCCAGCGCTACACCGAATCCGAAATTGCCCGCGTTGCCCGCTCCGCCTTCGAGCTGGCACGCAAGCGCAGCAACAGGGTCTGCTCAATGGAGAAGGCCAATGTGATGGAGAGCGGCATCCTGTGGCGCACCGTGGTGCAGGAGATCCACGACGCGGAATACCCAGACGTCGAGCTGACCCATATGTATGCCGACGCAGGCGCGATGCAGCTCACGCGCTGGCCCAAGCAGTTTGACGTAATCGTGACCGACAACCTGTTCGGCGATCTGCTCTCGGATCTGGCGGCGATGCTCACCGGATCGCTGGGCATGCTGCCCTCCGCCTCGCTCGGCGCGCCCAATGCCGATGGCCGCCCGAAGGCGCTCTATGAGCCCGTACACGGATCAGCGCCCGATATCGCGGGCCAGGGCAAGGCGAACCCAATCGCCTGTATCCTGAGCTTTGCCATGGCGCTGCGCTATTCCTTCGATCAGGGCGATGAAGCGACGAGGCTTGAAAAGGCCGTGGAAAAGGTGCTGGCCGATGGTGCGCGCACTGCGGATCTGATGGGCGAAGAAGGCGGCACGCCGATCTCGACGACCGAGATGGGCGATGCGATTCTGGCCGCACTCGACGCGAGCCTGTAGCGCAATAGGGTCAGACGCCGGCAACTCCCGCGTCTGACCTTTGCCAATCGAGCCACCGCGCGAAACAGCCAAGAGGCCGCCGCCATGATCACCCCTCCCGTCGTCGCCGAGATCCTCCTACCCACGCAGGAATTGCGCGATGATCTGCCGTTCTACACCAAGACGCTCGGCATGCGGCTCGAGACGATCTTCCCCGCTGATGATCCATCCACAGCAAGCTTTTCCGGCCATGGCATCCGCCTGCGGATCGAGAAGGGCGCGGATGTACCCCCCGGCCATCTGCGCATTCTCACCGACGATCCGGACGCTTTTGCAGGTGGCGCGCGCGAGCTGACGGCCCCCAACGGCACCCGCGTTTCCATCGTGCCGCTGACGCAGCAGCTCATCCCAATCCCGACGCAGCACGAATTTGCCGTGCGCCGACTTGCGGATGAGGCGCCCTGGGTGATTGGCCGCGCGGGGATGCACTACCGCGATCTCATTCCGTCGCGCCTCGGCGGCTCCATCATCGCGAGCCATATCCGCATCCCCGATGGCGGTCCTGTGCCCGATATGGTTCATTATCACACCGTCGGGTTTCAGTTGATCTTCTGCTATCGCGGCTGGGTTGACGTGCTCTACGAGGATCAGGGTGCTGTGATCCGGCTACATGCGGGCGATTGCGTGACGCAGCCCCCCGGTATCAGACACCGCGTGATCGAAGCCTCGCCCAACATCGAAGTGATCGAGATCGGCGTGCCCGCAGAGCACGTGACCACCATCGACCATGATTTCACGCTGCCCAACGGCACGGGCGATCCGGCGCGCGAGTGGGAGGGCCAGATCTTCGTACACCACGTAAAAGAGCGTGCCACATGGCAGCCCGCCAAGATCCCCGGCTTTTCCGCACGCGATACCGGCATCACGGCAGGGACCAGGGGCATAGCCGGGATAAGAGTACTGCGCCGCGCGGACGGCACACCACCCGCATTCACCCACGACGCGGACATTCATTTCACCTTCGTGATGGAAGGTGCGATGATCCTGCACGCACAGGGACACGAAGACCGCCCCTTGCAAGCAGGCGACGGCTTCGTAGTACCCCCCGGTATGACCGTCCAATACGTTGAGCCCTCGGATGATATCGAACTGCTCGAAGTGGCCCTCCGCGGCGACTTCACTACTTCGCTGATCTAACTGAAGGCTCTGAGTGCGGGATACAGACTGCGGAATTTAGCGTAGGCTGCTGTATATGGATCCACCAGATCGGCATCGGGCGCTATGGTCTCGGCAGTCTCCGGGCCCGCATGATGTCCTCTACCGCGCGCCCGTCGCCGCAACCATGCCAAGCAGCGCCGCACCCAGCGCTGCGCCGAATCCTCCGCCTGCGGGCAGATGCAGGGCTTTCTCCAGAACTGTCGCCAGCAGCCGCAATCAGTACCGCGATCCCACACCACCATCGATGGCGTACAGCGTTCCAAACCGCGCGCCTGTCGCCTCGATCGCCTCAAAACCGTCAGGCAAGCCAAAACAGACGCCTGTCAAAACCGCGTGGGTCAGATCCTGCGTCGTGGTGCTGGTGCTGATCCCGGCGAGGCTGCCGCGCACATGGGCATCGTTGTGCGGCGTCCGCTCGCCCGACAGATAGCGCGCGAATTGCACATCGTCGGGAGGCCGCACATTCTCCCCCCAATGCGCCGCCAGATCCCCGCACTAAATCCCTGCAGCAGCACTACCTTCCACCAATCGCGGCATCTGGTCAGGCCGAATCCCCGTCCCCTCCAACACAGGCAGCGACCAATCGCGCGCTGCCAGATCGAGCCAACCCGTCCCGGCACTGTCGGACATATCGGCGACATAGGCGCCCGTCAGATGGTGATTAAGATAGGCCACGGGCAGCAGCACTTTTGCCACCTGGGCAAAGATATCCGGCTCGTGCAGCCGCCGCCATTCCAGTTTTGGAGCGCTAAAGCCGGGAAGCGGATGATCACCTCAATACCGCGCCGACGGGAGCGCCCCGCGCATCGACCATAAGCACGCGGATGCCGGATGTTCCGAGATCAATGCCAAGAAACCTCATGCAAACGTCTATGGCCGTGTGCAAGACCAGCGGCAAGCGTTTCGGCTGGGGTATGGACGCGCAGCACGCGCTTGGCCAACCCCGTACATGTCCCAAGGCAAAACTTTGCTCACGGCGCATGACGGTCCCCCACCTTCTTCGGGCCTGTGACGATCTATGGTGATATGAACAGTTAGGAAACGGCAGGCTATCTATGCCTGCTTTGGCAAAGCTGTCGGACAAGACCGAAATATCGCGATCAAACTGATGTGTCTGTCCAAAGACTCGGTGCTCGATCTAACAATCCCATAAAAGTTGGCACCTCTGCGCCCTTCTAGTTGGATCCGGACGGGGGTTTCTTTCTTCGAGGCAACTTCAGAGATCCCCAGCCACAAGATCTACTTAGGACATCGCTATAATAACTAAAGTGGTGACCCCGATTGGATTCGAACCAATAACCTGCCCCTTAGGAGGGGGCTGCTCTATCCAGTTGAGCCACGGGACCACTTCATCCCGATACCCCAGATTTCTGGCCGAATCCAGAGGGGGTGGAGGCAGATGGGCGATTGCCTGTCTGGGAGGGAGACACTACGCTCAAGGCAGAAAAGTTTACGTTTCAGGATTAGAGCTGTGTCACAAAAACCCAAACGCCCCCTCACCCTGCGCGATGTATCGGAGGCCTGCGGGGTCTCGGAGATGACCGTGAGCCGCGTTTTGCGCAAAAGCGGGGACGTTTCTGCCGCAACGCGGGAGCGGGTGTTAACAGCGGCAAAGGAGCTGGGGTACGTGCCCAACCAGATCGCTGGCTCGCTTGCCTCCCAGCGAGTCAATCTGGTCGCTGTCATCATTCCATCCTTGGGGAACATGGTTTTTCCCGAAGTACTTGCTGGGATCAACGCGGTCTTTGACGATACCCCATTGCAACCAGTCGTCGGTGTGACCGATTACCAGCCCGAAAAAGAAGAGCAGGTGCTCTACGAAATGCTGTCCTGGCGCCCTTCTGGGGTGATCATCGCAGGGCTGGAGCATTCCGAGGCTACACGTGCAATGCTGATGAATGCCGGCATTCCGGTGGTCGAGATCATGGATACGGATGGCAATCCTGTCGATGCGATGGTGGGTATTTCGCACCGTCAGGCCGGGCGCGACATGGCCAAGACGATCCTGCGCGAGGGCTATGAGCGCATCGGCTTTCTGGGCACCAAGATGCCGCTGGATCACCGCGCGCGCAAACGCTTCGAGGGATTTACCGAGGCGCTGGCCCGCGAGGGTATCGAGATCGAGGACCGCGCATTCTATCATGGTGGCTCCGCCCTCCTGAAGGGCCGCGAGATGACGCGTGACATGCTCAAACGCTCGCCGGACCTGGATTTTCTGTATTATTCCAACGATATGATCGGTGCCGGTGGGCTATTGCATCTGCTGGATGAAGGCATCGACGTGCCGGGCCAGATCGGGCTGGCGGGGTTCAACGGGATCGAGCTGCTGGCGGGTCTGCCCAGACAACTTGCCACAACAGACGCCTGCCGCCGCGAGATCGGAAGCGCCGCGGCGAAGATCATTCTGAACGCATCGGCCCCGGAGCCCGATCTCGACATGCCCAGGACTGTGACCATGAAGCCCACGCTGTCGCTTGGAGATACGCTGCGCCGTCGCACCCACGGATGAGCCTGCCGCGCCTGAGCAACAGTGCGGCGCGGCGAATATTCATGGACCGCCACGCGCTGCTGGACACCCCGCAGGGCGCATCGGACGGCAGGTCCCTGTTGCAACTGATCGAGCGCTTGGGCTTCGTACAACTCGACAGTATCAATACCGTCGCACGCGCGCATGATCTGATCCTGTTTGCCCGCAAGCCGCGCTACCGGAGCGACGATCTAAAGCGGCTCTATGAGCAGGATACAGGCCTCTTCGAGCATTGGACACATGACGCCGCGGTGATTCCCCTCTCTTTCTACCCCAAATGGCACATGCGCCGCGCCCGCGATGCCGCCAAGCTGCGCAAGCAATGGCGCGCTTCGCGGCGTGACGGGTTCGAGGAGCAGCTTCAGACCGTGCTGGACCACATCCGCGTTCACGGTGCCTGCGGCTCATCTGACGTGGGCCAGCAGGAGGCGCGCGGCTCCGGCGGCTGGTGGGACTGGCACCCCTCCAAAACGGCGCTGGAGTATCTGTGGCGCAGCGGCGCGCTCCATGTGGTTGGACGTGAGGGATTTCAAAAGCGCTATGATCTGACCGAACGTGCGCTGGAGCCACATCTCTGGGGCATAAATGACGCCCCTTCGGAACAACAAACGATCGACTGGTGCTGCGCCGGAGCGCTGGATCGTCTGGGCTTTGCCACCTCCGGCGAAATCGCCGCATTTTGGGCGCATGTCACTGCGGCGGAAGCGAAGGATTGGTGCGCCGACGCCCTGCGCCGGGGCGAGATCGGAGAGATAGAAATCACCGGCGCGGACGGAAGCGTGAAACGCAGCCTCGCCCGGCCCGGACTGGCGCATGATCCTGCGATCACACAGCCCGCGACCAACCGCCTGCGCGTTCTGAGCCCGTTCGATCCCGCCCTGCGCGACCGCAAGCGCGCCAAATTTCTCTTCGGCTTCGACTACCGCATCGAAGTGTTCGTGCCGGAGGCCAAGCGCATCTTTGGCTATTATGTCTTTCCGTTGCTTCAGGGCGAGCGGCTGGTGGGACGTGTGGATATGAAAGCATTTCGCGCGGAGGATACCCTACGCGTCCGCGCGATTTGGCCCGAGCGGTGCGTGACATGGGGCAAGGGGCGACAGGGCGCATTTGAGGCGGAACTTGACCGGATCAAGCGGCTGGCCGGGGTGAGCAGGATCGAATTCGCTGCCGACTGGCTCAGGCCCTCAATGCAGCACCAGTTCGGCTAACTCTTTCGCAGCAGCCCTTGGCGGTCATGGTCACGGACATAAGGGAGCTTTTGAGCCTGTTCCGAGCCGTCAGCCTTGGTTCTACTGATGAAACACCAGTCATGTATATGACTTCAAATTACAAATCATTTCATTCTTGTTTTTCCATTCTGAAAAAGCTTCTTACAATTCATCCGATGATTTCAGGCTGAGGCAACATGGAGGACGTCGGGTTTTCCAGCCGACTGCAAAAAATAGGCGGGGCGGCGGTAAGCAGTTTTCTCGATCATGCCCGAAATCGCATCCGGCAGCACCAACGCCGCCTCAATCATGATCAGGGAGAAGGCCGGCATTATGATCCTCGAGGGCAGCGCCGCTTGGCGGGGCAAGGAGCATTGCATTTGCGCGCCCGCTCTGGTCTGTCTGGCCTAGAGGAGATCGACATGTTGGTATTTATGCCCACAATTGCCCAAAGCGCCTATTGATGGCTGAGCCAGTCCAGATCCGTGCCGTAGGCCTCGCTGGTCTTCTGGTCCAGTTTGCCGATACCATGAGCGAGCCCGCCAACCGCGCCGCCATCGCCTTTCGCGCCGCAGTGGAAGCGGAGGATTGGCCGGAGGTGCGCGAGACGTCAACATCGCTGGTCTCGACTTTCATCAGTGTTGATCTGGTCACCACCGCGCCTGAGGGGATCACCGAAAAGCTCAACGCGCTGCTGGCCACGCAAGACTGGCACAGCGCTCCGCTGCCCGCCGGGCGGACCCTGTGGGAAATCCCGACACTCTACGGCACCGATGCAGCACCGCAGCTGGAGGAAGCAGCCCAAGCCGCGGGCGTGTCGCCGGAGACAGCCATTGCGGAGCTTTCATCGGCCCGCGTCCGCGTGCTCACGATCGGTTTCGCGCCCGGCCAGCCCTATACCGGAGAACTGCCGCCGCATTGGGATATCCCGAGACAGCAAGCGCTGACCAAGTCGGTGCCGGCAGGGGCACTTGTGGTAGCGATCCGGCAATTGATCATTTTCACCAATGCCTCACCCACGGGCTGGCGCCATGTAGGCCAGACCGCCTTTCGCACCTTCCGGCCGAAAGATGACCATCCCATTGCTCTCGCGCCCGGCGACGAGCTGCGCTTTGCTTCCGTGACCGCAGCCGAATACGCGCGGATCGTCGAGCGCGACACAAGCGGCAACGGCGGCGCGCAGCGGCAGGTGCTCGCATGAGCCGCACCCTCGAGATCCTCTCGTGCGGCCCCGCCGTCACCGTACAGGACATGGGCAGGCCCGGCTATCTGGCTCAGGGGCTCACGCGGGGCGGCGCCGCCGATACGCTGGCGCTGCATGAAGGTGCGGCACTGCTGGGGCAACCCGAACAGTATGCCGCGCTCGAAATGGTGGGAATGGGCGGCACGTTCCGTGCGGGGGCGGACCTGCGCATCGCTCTCACCGGCGCGCCGATGACTGCCATGATCGACGACGCCCCCGTCGCCTGGAACGCGAGCCATCCGCTGCCCGCAGGCGCCACGCTCAAAATCGGCGGCGCGCGCAGTGGCACCTACGGTTATCTGAATGTCGGCGGCGGCATCGACACACCGGAGATGATGGGCGCCCGTGGGGCGCATCTAAGCGCGGGATTGGGCGCTGCGCTGACCGGCGGTGATGCTCTGCCCATAGGGCCCGACAAGGGCAGCTCGACGGGGATGACCCTGCCTGCGGATGACCGCTTCGTTGGCGGGCGTATCCGCATCACCGCCTCCATGCAGACCAAGCATTTCGACACCGAGACCCGGGAACGCTTTGGCACCACATCCTTTCGACGCGATGCGCGCGGTAACCGGATGGGCGTACGCATGGACCACGATGGCGCGCCCTTCGTGGCCGAGGGGCAGCTCACCATCCTGTCGGATGTGATCGTGCCGGGCGATATCCAGATCGCGGGCGATGGCGCACCATTTGTCCTGATGTGCGAATGTCAGACCACGGGGGGATACCCACGGATCGGCACCGTACTGCCCTGTGATATGGCACGGGTGGCGCAGGCTCCTGCGGGCGCTGCCCTCTCGTTCGAGTTCGTCTCGCTCGACGAGGCCCGTACGCTTGAGCAACGCGCCAATGCGGCCCGCGCCGCTCTGGGATCGAACATAACGGCCCTGCTCCGCGATCCGCACAGCATCCGCGACCTGTTGTCTTATCAGCTTATCAGCGGCGTAATCAGTGCCACCACCAATCCCTTTGCACTCGAGGAGTAACCCCATGCGCGTCGATCTCAATGCCGATATGGGCGAAAGCTATGGCCCTTGGAAAATGGGTGATGATGCAGCGCTGCTGCGCACGGTAACATCCGCCAATATCGCCTGTGGTGGCCATGCCGGGGATGCGGATACCATGGCGGCCACGATGGCGCTGGCGCATGAAAATGGCGTCGGCATCGGCGCGCATCCCGGCTTCATGGATCTCGCGGGTTTCGGGCGCAATCGTATGTCAGTGCCGCGCGCGACACTGCAAAACCAGATCCGCTATCAGGTCGCCGCCGCAACCGGCATGGCCCGCAGCGTGGGCGCAAAGGTGCGCCATCTCAAACTGCACGGTGCCGTGGCCAATATGGCGTCCGAGGACCCAGAGCTGGCGCGTGACCTATATGAGGCCGCGCTCTCGGTGGATCCCGATCTCATTGTCATTGTCCTCGCCGCCACAGCGCAGCAGCAGGCTGTCGAAGCGCTTGGTTGTGCCTGGGCGGGCGAAATCTTCGCCGATCGCGCCTACAATGATGATGCGACACTTGTCGACCGTAGCATCGACGGTGCGGTGATTCACGATCCCGATATTGCGGGTGCGCGGATGGTCGAGATGGTAAAGGCCGGCGCGATTATCACGCAAAGCGGCAAACGCATCCCCGCCGCGATCGATACGATCTGCCTGCACGGCGACACCCCGACTGCGGTCGAGATCGCGCGCGCGGTGCGCACGGCTCTGGAGAGCGCGACGATCACGGTTGAGACCTTTGGGTGAGCCATTCAGGCGACGCCCACAAACCTAAGCCAAAAACCGATGAAGCAGAAAACGTGCCGAACCCGAGTTGAAGTGCTTCACCGGATCGCCAAGAAGGAATCCGACTTCAAGCCGTACCCTACGGCCGCCTCGAGGGCAGCAGTCTGTGAAACAGCG
>JAGXHD010000081.1 GCA_024636395.1 Sulfitobacter sp. | reverse complement strand
TTACCGCAGGAGCAGCAATGCACCTTGATCCGATGATGATGGCAGGCTCGCAAGACGACGACGATACCGAACTGCTGACCAAAGTTAAGCCTAAGACGAAGCGGCCACCGATGTATAAGGTGATGCTGCTCAACGATGATTTCACGCCTATGGAGTTCGTTGTGCATGTTTTAGAACGCTTTTTTGGCCTCAATCATGCGCAGGCCTTCGAAATCATGTTGACGGTACATAAAAAAGGGCTCGCTGTCGTGGGTGTGTTCAGCCACGAGATTGCCGAGACCAAAGTGGCGCAGGTGATGGACTTTGCGCGCCGCCACCAGCATCCGCTTCAATGCACCATGGAAAAAGAAGAATAGGCGATGCTTGATTCGCGACTGCCGCTGGCGCTTGACGGCGGCGGCCTTGTCTGGCCTGAGAAGGGGACAATCGCTGTGTTCGGCCCCTCCGCAGATCTTGATCTGGAGGGGTTCCCGAAGGATCGAATCCAGATCATCCACGATTTTTATCCGGCCTTTGCTGTATGGTCCGCACGCGACGTGAGCGTGGCGGTGGTCAGCGAGGGACGCTACGCGGCTGCTGTGGTCTGCTTGCCACGCGCCAAGATGGAAGCGCGCGCGATGATAGCGGAGGCCTGCGCGTTCAGCGATGGTCCGGTGGTGATCGACGGGCAAAAGACCGACGGGATCGAGGGAATTTTCAAGGCGATGAAAGCGCGTGTGAGCGTGCACGGACCCGTCACGAAAGCGCACGGTAAGCTCTTCTGGATTGACGCGCCCGCCGCTGACAACTTTGCTGATTGGGCTGCTGGACCTGAGCTGACCGAGGGCGGCTTCTGGACCGCGCCGGGCGTGTTCTCGGCGGACGGTGTCGATATCGCTTCCGCATTGCTCGCTGATGCCCTGCCCGAGAAATTGGGCAAGCATGTGTGCGATCTGGGGGCGGGCTGGGGCTTTCTCTCGGCCCATGTCCTGACCCGGGCGGGCGTTGAGGCTGTTCATCTTGTCGAGGCAGGGCATGTTGCGCTGGAGTGTGCGCGCCGCAACGTGACGGACCCGCGCGCGCAGTTCCATTGGGCAGATGGCACCGATTGGACCCCCGAGCACCGGGTCGATACGATTGTGATGACCCCGCCGTTCCATGTGGGGCGTGCGTCCGAGCCGCAAATAGGGCAGGCCTTCGTGGCCTCTGCTGCGCGATTGCTGACGCCACAGGGGCACCTGTGGATGGTAGCCAACCGCCATCTGCCCTATGAGGCGGAGCTGAAAACCCGCTTCATCTCGGTCGAAGAGATCGGCGGCGATGCGCGGTTCAAACTGTTCCATGCCTCTCGGCCCCTGCGTAACCGCCGCTAACTCCTTAAAAAGGAAACACCATGTCATTTTCCATCGCTGGCAAAACTGCAATCGTCACGGGTGCTGCCAATGGTATCGGCCTCGCGATCGCGCGTGATTTCGCGGATAAGGGCGCCAATGTGATGTGCGCCGATATGGATGAGAAACGGCTCAAGGACGAACTGGGCGAGGCGCGCGACGAAGGCAACATCCGCTTTTTCGCTGGCGATCTGCGGCAGCGCCTGACCATCGCGAACCTTGTGTCTGCGACCATCGATGCCTTCGAGCAGGTGGATATTCTCGTGAATGCATCCCGCCAGGTATTTCCTACGGATGCGTTCGATGTGGACGACACCTCTGTCGATATGCTGCTGGAGCAAAACCTTATGACAGCATTGCGCCTTTCTCAGCAGGTTGCCAAGCGGATGATGAAACAGGGGGAGGGGCAACCCGAAGGACAGGTAGGCTCTATCATCAATCTCAGCTCGACCGCGGCACATCACACGCAGCCAGAACTGATGGGCTATTCCATCGCCTCCGCGGCGCTTGATCAGATGACCCGCTCGATGGCGCTTTCGCTGGCCCCGCACCGAATTCGCGTAAACGCTGTTGCGTTCGGCTCCGTCATGTCAGCATCGCTCAAGGCTTCCGTCGCCGAAAACCGTGAATGGCGTGATGATATCCGTAGCCATACGCCGTTAGGTCGCATCGCGTCGCCAAGCGAGCTTGTGGAGGCGATCCAGTTCCTTGCGGCCGACAGTTCGAGCTTCATGACGGGCGAGGTTATGGTGGTCGATGGAGGCCGCTCCCTGCTCGATGCAGTCACGGCGCCCGCGCATTGAATCTGCAGGATCTTGCTCTGTTCACGCTGAGCCAGATGTGATGTAAGCATGTCAAAATATTCTGACAGAGAGCCTTGCCATGACTGCTTCCTTTGAGCCTGAAAAAGACCGCGCGAGCGCCTGGTTTCGTAGCCTGCGCGACGACATTGTTGCATCTTTCGAGCAGCTTGAGGACGAACATGCCGAAGGTCCGCTCACCGATATGCAGGTGGGCCGTTTCGAGGTAACCAGCACGTGTCGTACCTCCGATGATGGATCGGACGCGGGGGGTGGGCTGATGAGCGTGATGCGCGGGGGCCGGGTTTTCGAGAAGGTCGGCGTCAACATCTCGACCGTCTACGGCACGCTTGGCGAGCGCGCGCAAAAGGCAATGGCAGCGCGCGGTGTGCCCGGCATGGCGGAGGACCCGCGCTTTTGGGCCTCGGGCATCAGTTTGGTCGCACATATGCAAAACCCCCATGCGCCTGCAGTTCACATGAACACGCGCATGTTCTGGACCCCCGGGGCCTGGTGGTTTGGCGGTGGCTCCGATCTTAATCCCTGCATCGAATACACCGACGATACGGCGCATTTCCATGCCACTCAGCAAAAGTATCTTGATCCGCATGGTGCCGAGATCTACCCGAAGCTCAAGGAATGGGCCGACGAATATTTCTACATCCCGCACCGTAACCGCGCGCGCGGAGTAGGCGGCATTTTTATGGACGATCGCAACACCGGCGATTGGGAGGCCGATTTCGCCCTGACGCAGGACATCGGGCGCGCGTTCCTGCCCGCCTATGTGCCGCTGGTGGAAAAGCGCAAACCGCAGGTCTGGACCGAAGCTGACAAGGATGCGCAATTGATCCACAGGGGTCTCTATGCGGAGTACAATCTCGTCTACGATCGCGGCACCAAATTCGGGCTTGAAACCGGACATGACGCCAACGCCGTTCTGATGAGCCTGCCGCCGCTGGCCAAGTGGGTTTGAGCGGCGCGCGTGATGCTGTTTGTGCCTTGACGCAGGCGGGTGGCTATCATAGTTCACCCGCACGGCGGCGTTATAGCTCAGTTGGTTAGAGCGAACGACTCATAATCGTTAGGTCCCTGGTTCAAATCCAGGTAACGCCACCACTTCTCATACTTTGCATGTGATGTTGATTATCGTCTTGCGGCAGCGGATTTATCCTATCCGCCTGCTTTGCGGCGACACGGGATTTGTGTAGCGGCGCCGTTCGCTCAAAGTGCTGTCCTCCACCGTGGTGACAAAACATCTTGGGGGTTTTTCAATTGTGCATTACATTTAATCGCATGGCACAATTTGACACCTCTTCGAGCATAGATGATTCCCGTACTGCCCTGATGGGCAGGCTCGCGCAGCGTGTCCGTGACGAGCGCAATAAAAAGGGTTTGCCCAGGCGCGTGGTGTCCGAGCGATCGGGTGTGTCGCCGCGCTATCTTGCCCAGCTCGAAGCGGGTGAGGGGAATATTTCAATTGCTTTGCTGGAGCGAGTTGCGGGAGCGCTGGATGTGCCCATCGAAGCCCTGATCGCTCAACAGCAGATTTCAGCGGACAGTGATGCACAGCGCATCGCCCAACAGTTCTCCCGCGCATCGGCGGATGTAAGGCGCCAGATCGTATCGCTTTTGGAAGATAAAAAGCAGGCGGACATAAAGGCAGGTCGCATCTGCCTTCTGGGCTTGCGCGGTGCAGGAAAGACCACCCTTGGAAGGCTTGCCGCAAAGGCTCTGGGCACCCCTTTTGTCGAGTTGGATAGCCTGATCGAAGGGGAGACCGGTATGCCGGTCGCTGAAGTGCTGTCGCTCTATGGTGTAGATGGTCTGCGCCGTCTGGAGGCAGAAGCGCTTGAGCGGGTGATCAAAACCGATGGTCCGATGATCCTGTCCGTCCCGGTTGATTTGGTCGAGCAGGCGAGGCCCTTTGGCCGTCTGCTCGCACGCTTCCATACCGTCTGGTTGCAGGCCTCTCGCAGGAGCATGTCATGCGTGTACGCCACCGAAGCGATACGGAGGACACAATGGCGGATGACGAGCCACAGGCTCTTGCGCACATTAACACGCTGATGCTGGCCCTTGCGCCCCAGTTTGCGCGCGCGCAAGCGACGCTCGATACATCCGGTCAGGGTCAGCAAAGCGCTGCGCGCGCGCTTGTTTCGCTGATGACGGATTATAAATTCATACACGCCGACTGAACCGCATCAAGGCCACATCGCTCCGAGCCTTGACGCTTGACTGCCATAAAAAAGGACCGCGATATACGCGGCCCTCCATTTTTTACCCTGACGGATAAAGCGTCTTAGCTCCACGCCATACGTGCGGGGTGATATTCGAAGCTGATGTGATGCGCAGCACCGGTCAGGCCTTCTTTCGTATGGTTGTAGAGCGAGCGCCAATAGGGCTGGATCGTGACGCCCTCGTCCTGAATCATCCGCTGGCCGCGTTCCATAAGTGCCCGACGCTTGTCCACATCGGGGGTCGCGAGTGCTTCTGTCAGGATCGCGTCGAACTCGGGATTGGACCAGCCAAACTCGTTCCATGCTTCGCCCGAGCGGTAGGCTAGTGCCCAGATCTGTACGCCAAGTGGGCGTGGGTTCCAGTTGGTCGAAGAGAAGGAATACTTGGTCCAGTCGTTCCAGAAGGTGGAGCCGGGCAGGATCGTCCGCTTCACCTTGATGCCCGCATCGCGCAGTTGGGCTGCCACCGCATCGGTGGTGTCCTTGCGCCAGGCATCGTCGATGGAGAAGAGCTCATGCTCGAAATCGGCCATGCCTGCTTCTTCCATAAGTGCCAGTGCCCCCGCCGGATCCGCTTCGCGTGGCGGCAGCTCGGCGTATTCGGGGTGCATCGGGCCGATGTGGTGGTTCTCGGCCGTGAGCCCCTTGCCGGCATAACCCAGCTCGAGCAGTACGGAGTTGTCCACCGCCATGGACAGAGCGCGGCGCACGCGGGCGTCCTCATAAGGACGCTTGCCATCGACTTCGGCGAGCTGGTTCGGGCGGATCACGATAGTCGAAGCCGTCGCGATCGAATGTTCGACCCAGCCATCCAGGCTCGACAGAATGTCGATGAAATCGCCCTCCATGGAATAGAATGCATCGACTTCCTCTGCTTCGGCCGCTGCGATCCAAGCGGAGGGATCGGTGCCGTAGTCGATATATTCCAGACGGTCGATATAGGGCCC
>JAGXHD010000080.1 GCA_024636395.1 Sulfitobacter sp. | reverse complement strand
TCTTGTCCGCCATCCGTGCTTTCATCAGCTTGCGGCGATCCCGAAAGTTGACCGGATACAGGCCCGACACTGGCAGCGCATATTTCGCCTCCCCAGTCTTGTTCAGATAATGGGTCAGCGCATGAGGGCCCCACACGCCCCACGGCAGATCTCCGACATGGATGGGCTGGCCAGCATTCTTCGCCATCTCCATCCGCCGCTTCTCGGGGTCGGAATACCATTCGGGTATGCAATATTCGTCTTCGGTCATCTCCAGAAGCTGTCCCAGGGCATCACTATCAGCGGGCAGACCAAGCACCCCACCGTTTATGAGGCCGTCAGACGCCCATCCATAAAAATGCCCCGTAGCGGTTTCGAAGGTTTTGACACAATAGGCGTCCAGATCTGCCCAAATCATCCGGTCGCACTTCTGCAGCAGGTGATATCGGAAAACGTCCGAAAACAGCGCAAAGCTACCGGTTTTGCCATGACGCAGAAAATTGTCGGCCCGCAAGATGGTGTTGCCATCGACCAACTCTACAAAATCCGGAGCGTTCGGGATCGCACCATAATGAAACAATTTGACGTGGTGGCCCGCATCCACAAAGGATTTCGCACAAAGGATCTCCACGAAGCTCAGTCGCCCTTCGACCCACAACATTCCAATTTCGCACTCATTCGTCATCTTATCAGTCCACTACTATCTACTGCTTTGCACAGAAGCTGGATTAGCCATTCTCATGGGCGTTGGTAGAGCGATCATCCCAACAGCTTTGCCTCGCGATTGTTATGCCGCGAAGAACAAAACCCTTCCAACAAATTCCAATGCGCCTTATGATTTTTCAAAAAAATTCAGAAATGAGGCAAATATGCAGAATATGATCGAGTGCCGTGGCATTGCGATGCCGCATGACGAGCGGTTCATTAACACTAAAGTCCACAAACGACTGAGCCAGGACATGTATGAGACGCCTGAGGTTCTCGGGCTGGAAAAGTTCATCAAGTCGAGCGACCGCATCCTTGAGCTTGGAGCGGGCTTGGGATTCATTTCCAGCTACTTGGTCAAGCATCTGGGTGTCGACCATGTAACCTGCGTGGAGGCCAACCCACAGCTCTGCAATTATATTGAACGCGTGCACCGGGCCAATGAGATTGAGAACGCCTCCATCACCAATGCGGTGGCGCATTCAGATTGCGCGACCTGGCCAAAAGACGACGTCATGCCGTTTTACGTGACTGACCCATTCTGGTCGTCCTCCCTAAGCGAGCCGCAGAACAAGCCGTCGACAATAACCCATGTTGCCGCGACGCGTTTGAGTGACATGATCAAACGAGAAAACCCCAGCGTCATCGTATGTGACATCGAAGGTGGAGAAGCCTCTCTATTCGACAACGTGGATCTCAAAGGCGTCCGTGCAATCTATATGGAGTTGCACACGCGCGTGTATGGCGGCGCCGGCATACGCAAGGTCTTCGACGACATGCATCGCAACAATTTCTTCTATCACCAAAAAGCGTCATGTGCGGACGTGGTGCTTTTCGAGCGGCTCAAGATGCATTGATCCCGGCGCAGCAGATGGCAAATCTGCTCGAGACTTTGTCGCTCATCCGCCCCCCAGCAGGGTAACGCGGCTCCGCGCGGCGATGTCGGCTGTGTCCCGATCATAAAGCCGGGTCAGATGCGCGCGCTCGGAGGCGGTCCATGGATCATAGCCGGGATACTCGGACCCGCGCGGGTAGGCGTCCTGTATCTCGACGCGCCGCGCGAGGGCGGCTTCCGCCCCGTTGCGCTCGATCTCGATCAGCAGTTCCTGCACGGCGCGGTGGCTGGCCGACGGCCTGCCCCGCTTTCGCTTGGGCGATACCAGCGTATCGGGGTCAATGTCTGGCCCACAGAGATTGCCGATCACCACCTGTGACAGATCGTCAAAATCCTCGTGCCGCCACAGCGTCAGCTGGGCCTGCGGAAAACATGTTTCGATCACGTCGATGAATCCGCTCCAACTGGGCAGATTCGACAGCACCGCACGCTTCATCATCGCCTCGGGTATCACGTTCTCGCCCTTTGCCGACCGCAGGAACTCGATAAAGGTCGAGGCAAAGAAATCAGCATAGTTACGAATGGCCAGATGCACCTCGGTCACCGGATAAGGGACATGCCCGGCAAAGATCGGGACCAGCACGTCGCGCCGATTGTAGAGCTGGCCAGAGCGCACGCAGTGCCCGCTGTGACCGGGCATGTTCTCGTCCGAAAGGATGATGCGCTCACCGGGACCGGCACCGATCCCCTCGAAAAACGTTTGCGCCTTACGGGTCAGCACCTCGTCCGGCACCTTGGTTTTGTAGTTCAGGCCCAGCTTTTCATATCCGTTCAGCTGGCATGGAACGGTGTAGTGCTTGCGCGTATCGCGATGATGAACGTAATGCACCCCACTCTTGCGCATCCGCCCGGCGTTGCGTTGCAGTATCGACTGGATGTGGCTGGTCGCCGTTTTATGAACGCCGCCATGCACCACCACGACGGGTGTGTCGCTGTCCATGTGTTCAGCCCTCAGCCATCTCCGGCGCGGCATTGATCGCCTTGATCTGGTCACGGAACGCATACCAGCCGTCGCGCAGGCGCAACTCTTCGATCCGGCCGCGGTGCCATTCGGTCGCCGCCTTATGGAGGCGTGCCAACTCGGGATCCTTGAGCAATGACGCCATTTCCTTGCGCAAGCCCGGCAGCCGCGCGTGGATCGAGGTGTCGCGCTCGGTATTGTAGTTCATGTTGGACCAATAGGTGACGCCCTGATCGTCGCCCACATGATTGGTCCGGCCCCGATCCCTCTTGACGAGAAAACTATCGACGGAGCGCACTGCATAATGATGTAGACGCACGTAATCGTGGCGGAAGCCGCTATGTGCCTTCCAGCCCTGCGACAGGTAAAGGTCGGGCATCGGCTGGCCGCCACCATCGACCCACGCGATATCGCCCCTGTCGAGGTGGAATGCGGGTCTGTGAATGCGCAGCTTTTCAAAGCGGTCATTGTTGCGCACCAGCGTCTTCATGCCCAGCGCGCGGTAGTTCGGAAATTCCTGCTCCCCGCAGCCGCGATCGAACTGCTCGATCACGAAATCCTCACTATACGCGACGCGCCCGCTGTTGCCCATCAGCTTCCAGCAGACCGAGATGGCATCTGCATCTCCCACTGCAGCAAAAAGATCGTCGAGGCGCCCCTTGCCCACGCGCACGTTCAGGAATTCATCGCAATCGGCACAGATCAACCAGTCGGCCTTTGTCAGCAGATCCTCACTGCGCGCAGCCTTCAGCGCACTGCGCTGGGGGCTGCCGCCGGGTTTGAATGGGTTCTGGCGGTGCTGCGCCATGCCCAACTCATCCAGACGCTTGGCGATCAGGTCGGTGCCATCGTCGCAATCATTGGTGTAGATCAGGAAATCGGTAAACCCGATCAGCCGGTTGTAGGCCACCCACTCCAGCATGAAAGGGCCCTCGTTCTTCATGGTGGTCACGATGACGCGGCTCTGCACTTCGGCCTTGGCCGATGCCCTCTTGCCCGCATTGGCCGGGGCAATGATGCGCGGCATGACGCCATCCGTGGGGGGCCTCACACCTTTGATCTTGGGCTGCTGGGCACTCGGGGCCTGCGCATCGGCCGGCTGCGCGTCAGGCGCGGGCCTCGCTTTGGGTGCAGGCTCGGCCGCCTCATCCTGCGCTGGCGCATTGGCCTCAGGTCCCACCTGCGCGGCCTCTTCCTCCAGACGGCGTTTGCGCTTGCGCAGACGGCGGCGGAACGCCTTGTCGAAACGATCTGCCATCGCCTCACGCCCTGCCTCGCGAAAGTAATTGGACAGCGCGCCACGATACCACGGCAGATTGCGCCGCGCGCGGTAGAGGCGATAGAATTCCTCCTCGGTCAGCTCATCCATGATGCAATGCGTCATCACAGCTTTGAGTGCGTCGATCTTGCGCAGGAAAACCGCTGTCTTGTGATTGGAAAACCAGCATTTGAACACACGCAGATTATCGCCGTGAAACCGGTCGACATGCTTCTGGTCCAGGTCGAAATGCGGGTCATAAAAAATATTGACCCGCCCGGCCCCCTGCGTCAGCGCCGCGCCATCGCCCAAGGGCAGCGTCCAATCCTGCCTTTGCCCATTCTCATATCGCGTCTCCCACGGGACCAGATCAGGGTCGAGCGTGCTTTGCGGATTGATCGCGATCACATGCGCGCCCGGCACGAGCGATGAGAACACCAGCGACGCATAGCCCCCCATCGAAACACCCGCGAAAACAACGCGCTCATACCCCTCGAAAAACCCTTGGGCCACCAGCCCCTCGAAGCGACGAATGAGATCGGCATCACGATACCAATCGCTGACATGCGCCATGACACCCAAGTGCGAATACCCGCTGTCAGAGGCGTATTTATAGGCCCACGGCTCGCGCTGGAGGCTGTCGTCGTTGACGTTCGAGAGGTTGTCGAAGGTGACCAGCAGACGGTCGCTGGGCCGCTTGATGAACATCAAGGAGTGGCGCAGGTTTTTCTCAAAAAATCCCTCGCCCTCGGCACCCGGCCTAAGATCGTCCAGCCACCGGGGCGTCTCGGGCGCGGAATCCGGGCTGTCGCTGTCGTCTTGGTCTGCCATCTGTCCAACTTTGCGTTGCGAGTGTTTATCCGCGCCGTGACCTCATGGGCCTGCCTCGACCCGCCCGGCATTTGAGCCGGACCATAACCCGGCCCATCCAAAACAGGCAACATATCTGTGCTTTCATGGTTATTGTTTCTTGATGCGAAACCTTGTCGTCACATACTTTTTCTCAATCGGGTGGCGGCGTCAGGCCAGAGATTGTAGGCCCGCCGAGCAGCGGCACCCAAGGCTGCACACCCTTAGCGCCAGGAGGCACGCATGCTGGACACCATCAAACGCGCGATCATTCCGGTGACCGCCTTTGCACTGTCGCTCCTTGTCATCGCGATGGGTTTCGTCAATACGGCCTGGCTCTGGGTGCTGATCGTGACGTTGCCGATTGTCGCCCTCGGGATCTATGACCGCACCCAAAAGACGTGGACGATCACCCGCAACTTTCCCGTTGCCGGGCGGTTGCGCTGGCTCTTTTACATCATGCGG
>JAGXHD010000079.1 GCA_024636395.1 Sulfitobacter sp. | reverse complement strand
GTGTAAGCCGTCTCGCCAAATCTGACTTAGCAAACTGCCTCTCCAACTCAGGCATTATCGCAGTCACTTCGTGCCCTAACTGTGTCAGGTCACCGCCAGTTTTGAGCCGGTCCAATCTCGAACCACGGTCTGAATGCCCGATCCCAAGACCTCGCCGCATCTCACCTAACTTCATGGCCCAACCGCTTGTTCAGCCAGCTCGCGAAACAACTGCCCAAGCACGCGTCCTGAGCACGATCGAGCCGCCTTGCTGCCGGAGCAATGCCTCGGACAACCTGTCTCTCAGTTGTTTTCGTGCTTGGACGGGCAGGCTTCTTGACAGTGGCGGCTTCCGGCCAGAAGCCGCCGTTGCTTATGCCAACACGTGCCGCAATACAGCAAAAAGCATGCGGAAGTTTGGTCGAGCCCAACAGCCAAGAATACGGCGCCCGTTCCATCTATAGCGGTGGTCCAAGGGGGAGACTTTATCTGTCTGAAGAAGAACGAGTTGATGCGCCGAAGAGATTGGACCCAAGTAGATAACCCCTGAATCAGTCGTTAGGCAATTTGGTCTCCTGCCTTGTCGTGTTGAAAACCTGTGTCACTTCACCGGATCTCGAGGACCCGAACTTCCTTTATGTGCGAGCCGACCTGGTATTCGACCTCGTCTCCCACCTGTGCGTCGATAAGAGCTTTGCCGAGCGGCGTGTGAACCCCAATCTTTCCGGCTTCGGGGTCGTTCTCACCTTCTACCAGTGTGAAGGCAAGTTTCCTTCCCCCGTCGCTCAGGTTCTCGACCTTTACTTTCGATCCGAGCGCCACCGATGGCTCGCTCGCCGTGACCGCGGCGGCCTCCGGCGCGATCGTGAAGAGATCTGTCTGTCGTGGCGGGTCGATGGCCAGGCTGGATTGGCGTGGGCGGACCGGCGTCTGGATGCTGCCCCGGGTGGATGCGGTCGGCTCCTCGGAAGCTGTTGGCGATTCCGGCTCGGTCGACTCCGCGATGCGGGTCAACAGCGCCATTGCGTCGAGCTTTTCGGCGTGACGGACCCCCTGTGCCTTGGCGCGGGCGAGGGCGTCTGCGATCACTTCCTTGATGACCTCGATCTCCTTGCGGGGATTGGTAAAGCGTAGCGGTGCAGGTGCCGCGCGCAACCTGCGTTTCACAGTCCGGCATGAATGTCCGTTTCGACGTATCTTCGACACTTCATGCAGGAACCGTGGAAATCTACCCTTGCACCAACGCATTCCACAGAATCTGTGGATATCACTGTGGATTGATGATGGGCAGGAGTACTTATCCATTATCCTTCAGGAACTTACAGAAACGATGAAATTTCAGGCGTTTCCAGACATCCAATTGAAAGCGAAGGTTTTTCTATTTGACTGCCTGTTCAGCGCCTTTAACCAAAAAATTTTAAGCGTTGCCTCAGCCTCTAAAACTCCACGGTAGAAGTTGGTCGATGTCCTTTTGTTTATGGCCATTGGCGATGGCTGTGAGGACGCCGGTCAGGTGCCGCAAGACAAGACTGTCAGTGTCCCGTCCTGCGGTCATGCAGGGTTACTCAGCAAAGCCGGTCCGGCGTCCTTGCGGCATAGCGCCCGTAACGGCCCTCAGGCAGAGTTGATACGCAGCCGGTCGCCGTCGACAGCGGACCCATGACAGCGATTCCGGCCACGGTTCTTGGCCTCGTACAGAAACCGGTCCGCCGCAGCCAGCCAGTCGCCGACATCGCCAAGGCTGTCGTCGAGGGTGCAGACCCCGAAACTGGCCGAGACGGTCACCTGCGCGGCGCCGCCCCAGGCCACCGGCTGGCCCACGAATTCGCCGCGCAACCGCTCTGCCAGATCGGCCGCGCCGCAGGCATCCGTATCGGGCAGCAGCAGGGCGAATTCCTCGCCGCCGATGCGGCCCAGAAGATCGTTTTCCCGCACGACACTCTGGCACCGGTGCACCAGCGCCTGTAACACCGCGTCGCCCGCCGGGTGGCCGAACAGGTCGTTCACCTGCTTGAAGTGGTCGATATCGAACACGATGATCGACGACAGGGTATCATGCCTGCGGCTGCGGGCGATCTCTCGGGCGGCGGCGTCGACCCAGGCGCGCCGGGTCATGGCACCGGTCAACGCATCGCTCATGGCGGTCTGGCGCAGTTCCAGTTCGTTCATCACAAGGGTGGCGAAACTGGACAGGATCGCGATCTCGTTGGCAGAAAAGACCCGCGGCTTGGTATCGTTCACGCAGAGCGCGCCGATGTTGTAGCCATCCGGCGTTATCAGCGGGATACCAAGGTAACTGCGGATGAACGGATCGCCGGTCACGAAGATATTGGCGGCAAACCGGGGATCGCGGGTCGTGTCCGGGATCATCAATGGCGTGCGCTGCTGGATCGTATGCGTGCAGAACGAGATGTCGCGAGCGACCTCGCAGCCCGACAGGCCGACGATCGACTTGAACCACTGGCGGTCGCTGTCGATCATGCCCACCACGGCGATCGGCACGTCCAGCACGGTGCGCACCAGTTCGGTCAGCTTGTCGAATGGCTCCTCCGGCGGGGTGTCGAGGATCTCAAGCCGCCGCAGGGCCGCGATGCGACCGGGCTCGTCCCACAGCTTCGGGTCAGGTGTCATGGCGTTTCCTTAGGGCAAGAATGGCGGATGTCAGCTCGTCGCGGTAGGACGCGCAGGCCTGGTCAATCACCAGTCTGACTTGACCTTCGTCCATGCCCGAATGCAGCAGACCGGCAGCCAGCCCCATCAGCGTGCGGCTTTGGCGTTCGATGCTGGCGCGCAAGGGCAGCGGCACATCGATGTCGGCAAGCGGCTGCATGACGGCCATGACGACTGACTCGGCTTGACCGTCCGGCATCGCGTCATGTTCCGATCTTTTATCCACACTGAAAGCTCTACAACTCAACACACTGGCAACGAACGCTCACGACACACAGGGACGCGCCGACAGTCTGTAACCCATTGATGGTAGAAATCGGACAACCGGACGATGCGTTGCAGCCACGATGCGACACGCGAATTGGTTTCAACCGAAATTCCCCAAGTGAAATACCTTATTCGATATCTTATCGCTGTTTTGCGCCGTAATCAAGCCTGCTGGACCGGCTGTTCGGTAACCCGCCCTTAACAGCCTTTCAGCTATCGCACTCTATACTGATTGCTCACAAAGGCTTCGGGAGCGGATCTATGAAGTGACCATCAAGCTCGACGCTGAGGATTGGTGTTCATCGGAAACGCTGAACGAGATCGACGTCGTAGTGAGCATGGTGGACTCCTGGATTGACGAAGGCTCTGAGAAAACGTTGATCTGGGACGAAGGTTGCCCACATGAGGGCTGGTGGGACACCACCCTGCCCCGCAAGCTCGCAGAAATCGACCAACAGTGTGTCTCTTTGCGGCGCTACCAAGTCGCTTTGCGATACGCTGTCTATCTCATAGAAGGCGCCAAAATTGCTGAGCAGAGCGCAGACTAAAATCTTCCCAAGCGGTGTCAGAACACACCGCTTGGGTTTCCGGAAGCAGCAGGGCGAAGTATTCCTTGGCAGTGAGGTCTGAAATTCGGACGGGCGGATGAATTTGCCGAGGGATACATCGTGCATCCCGAGGAATTACGCCCGGAGCGCAGGTCATAGAAAAAATCCTCAGAGGATTCTCAGTCTCCCGAGCTTGGCCCAGTTCACGGCGGTCGCGGTGAGTTTGTCGTTCGTCAGACCTGACTTTCAAACTTCTCACTTTCAGACTTACCAACCAACTTTCTGCCAGAACAAACTTACTAACTTACTAACTTACTAACTTACTAACTTACCAACTTACCGGAGCCACTGACCTTCATAAAAAGTGACGAATTTGTTTTTCGGTTCCCAGCATCGGAACCATTTCCCTTCTGCACTCGACAACCAGAGGAGATAAGCGATGCGCAAACCGATCCACACCGACGAGGCAATTATCCGGCAGGGGGAAAGCCTCATATCAGAGCTGGGCCGAGAGGTTTCGGCAACCGATATTCATAGAGCTCTTGGCAGCAAGGGGAAGTATTCCCGAGTCCGTGATCTTTGGGACGCCTACAAGGAGAGCCGCGATGAGGACCAGGAGGCTGACATCCCCTTGCCGGAGGAATGCCAAGACCGGATCGCCGAGGCGGCCTCATCGCTCCAGAGTTCGATGTCAGCCCTAATGAGAGGCATGATCGTGCGCATGACCGAACAGAACGTCCGGCAGTCTGTACTACGAGAGCGAGACTTCGCCCTGATTGAGGCTGAACACGCGAAACACGTGCGAATGCTGGAAGAGGAGATTACCTATCTGACCGAATGTCTGGACGAGATCGCAGCCCAGGATGAGGATGAGGAACCCGTTAACGAGACCGCGGACCGCGAACCCGCCCAACCCTCACTTCCAGAACCGGCTCCGGCTACGGGGGCCTTGGCGGCGGCTCGCAAACCTCTAAACCGACCTATGAAGAGAACTTATCCGGCGGCTCGCAAGGGGGCTCGTCCTTCATCTGCAAAGCCCAAGAAATCGCCTGGCCAAGCGCAGACTCCGTCTTGAGCCTGTCGAACTGGCTCGCACGACCAAAGACTTTTTCTGTGCCCCCTACCGATTGAGAGTTTTGAAGCCGATGCCGCTCAGCATCGGCTTTTTTTTTGCGCGCGGCGTCGCGATCTCGCGCGAGCGCTTCGGGCCTTCTGGCGGGATTTCTCGTGCCCCATCGGTGGTGTCTTTTGCGAGCCACTACCGCGCGAGCGCTTTCGTCCTTGTCCGCAATATCTTGCAGCTGCGGCGGATGGCCGCCCAGAAACCGCGCGGGCTTCGCCTGAGCTACGCAAGGCTTCCACTCAGCCCGCGCTACCGTCGGAATTACACCACTTAGCGTAATCGCCATGCCCCTCCCCCTGTGACTTTTGGTACAGGATGGGTTCGTCGCTTCGGTGCGGTGCCGAGGCATCAAGCATGGAGGATGCGATGGGTATATTTGCAGCGTTGGACGTGTCGCAGGACGAGATGGCCGTCTGTGTGGTCAGCCTGGACGGCACGATCCTGTCCGAGACCAAAGTGAGAACCTGCCCAGATGGGATTGCCGGCTGGTTGTCGACCTGGTCCGATGACCTTGAGAGGGTTGGCGTGGAGACCGTGCCTTTGGCTGTCTTGCTGTGGAACGCGCTGGTTGCGAGGAAATTGCCAATCATTTGCCTTGATGCACCCCACGCCAATGGCGTGTTGAACATGATGCCGAACAAGACTGACCGGCATGACACCCGCAGTCTCGCGCAGATCGTCCGAACCGGCTGGTTCAAGGCCGTGCAGATCAACTCCCAATACGACGTCATCACTTTCAAAAGATAAACCCAGGACGATTTCATGGCGATAGTCCAGACCCGCGTGTCTGAGGCCATGTGCCAGCCATGAAAGCGGCAGGAGCCAATTCTCGTCGGATCGGCTTGAGGAATCCTGCGCTGTAATCTGCATCTATTGTATCTACCCGTGCATCTACATTGCATCTATACCAGGCGGTAGTTCCCGATATTTTCCGATAATTTAGATGCTGTGGCATTCCGTGATGAAACCCGGAATGCCTTATTTAACTAACCTATCCGATGCGGTAGTTCGGGCTTTCACGCGTGATCTGAACGTCGTGCACGTGGCTTTCTTTCAAGCCCGCACCGGTGATCTTGACGAAAGTACAGTTCTTGCGCATCTCGTCGATCGTTGCACAGCCCGTGTATCCCATTGCCGCCCGCAAGCCGCCGACCAGCTGGTGCACAATGGCCCCGGCGCTGCCCTTATATGGAACCTGGCCTTCAATTCCCTCAGGTACCAGTTTATCGCTGGCCGCATCCTTTTGGAAATACCTGTCCGCAGATCCGCGCGCCATCGCGGCAAGACTGCCCATGCCACGGTAACTCTTGAAGCTACGGCCTTGATACAAAATAATTTCACCGGGGGACTCGTCCGTGCCGGCAATCATCGAGCCTACCATCGCGCAGGACGCACCAGCCGCAATTGCCTTGGCAAAATCGCCGGAAAACTTGATCCCGCCATCTGCAATGATCGGCACATCGCCCGCTGCCGCGGCACAATCCATGATCGCGGTCATCTGTGGAACACCCACGCCTGCTACCAT
The DNA here is from genome assembly GCA_024636395.1 of Sulfitobacter sp. GTDB lineage: Bacteria > Pseudomonadota > Alphaproteobacteria > Rhodobacterales > Rhodobacteraceae > JAGXHD01. The sequence continues at coordinate 6,605 of JAGXHD010000079.1, read as the reverse complement.
CCGGGTCGTACAAATAGATCCGGGGCCAACGCCAACCTTGATCGAATCCGCCCCTGCATCAATCAACGCCCGCACAGCTTCGCCAGTCACAACATTACCGACAACAATTTGCACATCGTTGCTGATTGCACGCGCCCGGCGCACAGCCTCTGCCACACTTTGAGAGTGACCATGCGCGGTGTCGATCACGATCATATCGGCACCTGCATCAATCAGGGCCTCTGTGCGCTCAAAGCCGATATCACCCACGGTCGTTGCACCGGACACCCTCAGGCGGCCCAGCTCGTCTTTGCATGCGGTCGGGTTCAGAACGGCCTGCTCGGTATCTTTCAACGTCAGCAACCCGGTCAGCTTGCCTTGTGCGTCGGTGATCAGCAGTTTTTCAATCCGCCGCGCCTTCATCAGGCTGATCGCCTCTTCACGGTCGGCAGGTTCATTCAGGATGGCCAGATTATCCGAGGACATCATCAGGCGCACGGGCGTTTTGTCATCGGTCGCAAAGCGCATGTCACGGTTGGTCACGATGCCCATCACGCGACCCTTCTCGTCTACCACAGGAAAACCTGTCACCCGGTAACGCTCTTGCAACGCCTTGGCATCTGCCAGCGTTTGATCGGGGCGCAGGGTAATCGGACTGTACACGATCCCGCTTTCAAAGCGTTTGACGTGCCGCACCTCTTGGGCTTGCTGCTCGGTTGTCAGGTTGCGGTGGATCACGCCCATTCCGCCCGCCTGCGCCATGGCGATTGCCATCCGGCTTTCTGTCACAGTGTCCATTGCTGAACTCAGCAGTGGAACATTCAGCGTGATAGATTTTGTCACGCGGGTGCGTGTGTCGGCCGTCGAAGGCAACACGCTCGATGCCGCTGGCACCAGTAATACATCGTCAAAGGTCAAAGCCTCACGAATCTCCATTTTTGCACCTCGGCTTGCATGGGTTCATTTGGCGGTTTCCTATTTCACGGATGGGCCCGTTTGGAAAGGCCCATTTGCGCCGTATCTGCATTGCAAATGTGACCCGGCTGGAGAAAGCTGTGAAACAAGCGCAATTCAAGGAGATTTCAGATGGCCAATCACGGATATGACGGCGGCAGGCTGGACCTGCCCTTCGTGGGGATCTCGACCTTTGGCAAGCGGCCCTATGAGCCTGACTGGGCCGCGCTGGATGCGGATGTGGCGATATTGGGCGCACCCTATGATGCGGGCACGCAGTGGCGCGCAGGCGCGCGGTTCGGGCCGCGTGGCGTGCGCGAAGCGTCGACATTGTTCAGCTTTGGCCACGCAGGTGCCTATGATCACGAGGATGATGCCGTCTATCTGCCCGGTGATGTGAACATCGTCGACATTGGCGACGCCGATATCGTGCACACGGATACAGAGCAAAGCCACGCCAATATCGAGACAGGCGTGAGGGCCATTCTGGATGCGGGCGCCTTACCGGTCGTGATTGGCGGAGATCATTCGATCAACATACCCTGTATCCGCGCCTTTGACGGGCAAGGTGATTTCCATATCCTGCAGATCGACGCGCATCTTGATTTCGTTGATGAGCGCCACGGCGTGCGGCACGGTCATGGCAACCCCATGCGCCGTGCCGCTGAGCAGGATTATGTCATGGGCCTGACACAGGTCGGCATCCGCAACGTAAGCTCGACCGCGCGCGAGGGCTATGAGGATGCGCGGGCGATGGGGTCTGATATCATCTCGGTCCGGCAAGCGCGCAAGATGGGCACGCTGGGCGTTTTGGGGCATATCCCTGACGGTGCGCGGCTTTATGTGACAATTGATATTGATGCGTTTTGCCCGTCGATTGCGCCCGGTACCGGCACACCGTCGCACGGGGGGTTTTTGTATTACGAGGTTTTGGAGATTTTGCAGGCAGCGGCGCAGCGCCATGATATCATCGGGATCGATCTGGTCGAGGTGGCTCCGGATTATGATAAGTCCGGGTCGACGAGTATTTTGGCGGCGCAGCTTCTGCTGAACTTTCTGGGATTTATCTTTCATGCGCGCACGGTGCGTGAGGGCTAAAGAGCAGTGGCGCTCTGCCCGTCTTGCCAAAGGCGCGTTATAGATAAAATTGCAATCCTTTGGGTCGATCTGAGGGGATATTTTCAGGCCACAAAAGCTGAGGGACGTGGATGCGACGATTTGTGACGTATCTTGGCTTTCGTCTGGCGCGGGCTTCGCTATGTTGCGGCTAAGCTTTGAGGAATTCATAAAATGAGCAACGATCCACTTGTGGTCTTCACCCCATCAGGCAAGCGCGGGCATTTTCCCAAAGGCACGCCCATTTTGACGGCTGCGCGGCAGTTGGGAGTTGATTTGGATTCGGTCTGCGGCGGGCGTGGAATATGTTCGAAATGTCAGGTGCAACCCGGCTATGGGCAGTTTTCCAAGCACGGCGTGACCGTTCAGGATGATGCCTTGACCGAATGGAATTCGGTTGAGCAGCGCTATAAGGACAAGCGCGGGATGATCGACGGGCGCCGGCTGGGCTGTCAGGCGCAGGTTATGGGCGACGTGGTGATCGACGTGCCCGCCGAAAGCCAGGTGCACAAGCAAGTCGTCCGCAAACGGGCCGAGGCGCGCGATATCGTGCTCAACCCCTCGACCAAGCTGTTCTACGTCGAGGTTCAGGAACCCGACATGCATGACCCGTCCGGCGATCTGGAGCGGCTGTGTATTGCATTGCGCGAACAGTGGCAGTTGGAGAATGTGAAGGCGGATTTGCAGATCTTGCAGTCGATGCAGAAAATCCTGCGCAAGGGCGCGTGGAAAGTCACTGTTGCCGTACATTTGGGTGATGACGAAAACCCGCCGCGCATCATGCATCTATGGCCGGGGTTCTACGAGGGTTCGGTGTACGGGCTGGCCGTCGATCTGGGCTCGACCACCATCGCGGCGCATTTGTGTGATTTGCAAACCGGAGAAGTCATCGCTTCCTCTGGAGTGATGAACCCGCAGATCCGCTTTGGCGAAGATCTGATGAGCCGGGTCAGCTATTCGATGATGAACGACGGCGGCGCGGACGAGATGACCCGTGCCGTGCGCACAGGCATGAACACCCTGTTTGACGAGATTTGCGCCGAAGGCAACATCGACAAGGGCCTCATTGTGGATGCGGTGTTCGTCTGCAACCCTGTGATGCATCACCTGTTTTTGGGCATTGATCCGTTTGAGCTGGGGCAAGCGCCTTTTGCTTTGGCAACCTCGAACGCGTTGCGGATGCGTGCGGTCGAGCTGGATTTAACGATCCACCCTTCGGCACGGATATACTTTTTGCCCTGTATCGCTGGACATGTAGGTGCCGATGCCGCCGCTGTTGCCTTGTCAGAGGCACCGGACAAGTCCGACGATCTGGTGTTGGTCGTCGATGTGGGGACCAACGCCGAAATCCTGCTGGGCAACCGCGAAAAAGTGCTGGCCTGTTCCTCGCCCACCGGCCCTGCGTTCGAGGGGGCGCAGATCAGCAGCGGCCAGCGCGCCGCCCCCGGTGCGATCGAGCGGGTCGAGATTGATCCTGTCACCAAGATCGCCCGTTTCAAGGTAATTGGCAGCGACTTGTGGTCGGATGATCCCGGCTTTGACGCCGAAATTGGCGCAAGTGGTGTGACCGGCATCTGCGGATCGGGCATCATCGAGATGGTCGCCGAGATGCGTATTCATGGCATCGTCGACGCCCCCGGCCTGATTGGAACGGCGCAACAGACAGGCTCGCCCAATGTCTTTGCAGACGGGCGGACAAATTCCTATCTGGTCTATGATGGCACTGCAAATGGCGGGCCGAAAATTACCGTGACCAACCGCGATATACGTGAAATCCAGATGGCGAAGGCAGCGCTTTATTCAGGCGCGCGGCTGCTGATGGACAAGTTTGGCGTCGACAAAGTGGACCGCATCGTGCTGGCTGGGGCCTTTGGCGCGCATATCAGCACCAAACACGCAATGGTCTTGGGGATGATCCCCGATGCGCCGCTGGACAAGGTTACCTCTGCGGGGAACGCGGCAGGCACGGGCGCGCGGATTGCGCTGCTCAACAGCCATAGCCGCGCCGAGATCGAGGAAACCGTGCGCAATATCCACAAGATCGAAACCGCCATCGAGCCGCGATTTCAAGAGCATTTTGTCAATGCCTCGGCCATCCCCAACGCCGTCGAGCCTTTCCCGATCCTCAACAGCATCGTCACCCTGCCCACGGCGACCTTTAACACCGGTGGCAGTGGCGGCGAAGGTGCTGGCGGCGGGCGCAGACGGCGGCGCGGTTAGGCAGCAAAAAGAGACGCGCCCATGTCAAACGCAAATCAAGACCAGGAAGAGTTCTGGACAACCAACGCGGGCCCGACTTGGGTCACGTATGAAGCGCCTCTGGATGCGTTCCTGGCACCGGTTCTTGACCGCGTCCTTGCCTTGGCCAAGCTGAAGCCCGGACAGTCTGTTCTGGACATCGGGTGCGGCACGGGGGAATCCGCATTAGCAGCATGCCAATTGGTCGGGCCGCAAGGTCAGGTCGTGGCCGCTGATATTTCCTCCACGATGGTCGCGCGGGCGCAGGAGCGGGCCAATGGCCTGCCAAATGTCGATATAAAATTGGCAGATGCCGAAGATCACCCTTTTGAAGCTGCGCATTTCGACCATGTGATCTCGCGCTTCGGCGTGATGTTTTTCGCAAAGTCCGATGCCGCATTTACAAACATCCTGCACGCCCTGAAACCCGGAGGCCAGATCACCTGTGCCAGCTGGGGTCAGATCCCCTGCAATCCGTGGTTCACCCTGCCCGCCGCCATCGCCAAGGCAGAGCTGGGCGCGCCGCCCAAATCAGACCCCGATGCCCCCGGCCCTTTTGCGTTGCGCGACATCGACAAGACATGCGCAATGCTTGAACGCGCGGGTTTCCAACATGTAACGGCTGTTGCTGAAGACATGCAGTTCAGCTTGCCCGGCGGAGCAAAAGGGATCGCAGCGCTGTCGATGCACGTGGGACCAGCAGCCGGGACGATCAAACATTTCACCGCAGATCGTGCCGCACAAACCTGCATCGAGGCCGCGATGACTAAGGCGTTTGAAGAGTTTGACGGGGCCGCCATCCCTGCCCAGATCAACTTTTACACGGCGTTCAAGTCCTGACTTGACGCTTTGCACGCCAAGACTTAAGTGACGAACATGGCGCGCGGGTATGGTGAAAAGGTATCACGGCAGCTTCCCAAGCTTTAGTTACGAGTTCGATTCTCGTTACCCGCTCCAAGCAATCAAGAGATTACGGCCATATAAATAAGGGTTTTGACCCACTTTTCACGCTCATAATCAAGACACGATCAAGAAGCGACGTGGGAAGAATCGAGAACGTCTGGGGGTATTGTGGAGTTTAAGCCCCAGAATTTTCCCCAGACCAAGCACAGCCTTCGGAGGGCAGCGCTAGAGCGTTTTCTGAGCGGTTTTCCCTTATTTTATTAGGTTTCCGATGCGCTTCAAACTGTTTGATAGCCGGGTTTCCGGACCGAAACCGGACCGAGAAAAGAGAATACTTGAAATCCCATAATCAACGGCGACGGATGTTCCTTGGAGGAGGTTTCATTAGGCGTTCTCGTTTCACCTCAATCCTCATCGTCCGCGTGTCACTCTTCAGACGCGGCCAAGGTCGCAAAGCCAACATCGCCAACTTCGATGTCGCGGCCGCGTTGTCGGTGCAATAAGACGCCGTTCACAATGCGGAGCCTATGAACCGCATACTCTTCAGTCTCGCCTGCAACATTTCCAAGAACCAGAACCGCCGCGTCCCGGTCCACGCCGCGTTGCTCTATCCTGAAATACACTGGATCGGCGAAAGCGCTGATTGTGTACAATACGCGAAGCACCTCGTCATGATCGGTGATCCGTTCATCCCGGAAGAAGCATACACCTTCATAGGCGGCAAGGCCGATCGCTGCAGTCGCACCAGCTACTGCGATACCGGGGACTGCAGCGACGCTGGTGGCTGCGTTGCTCGCCACACCTCCGATCTGGGCGATCGTGCCTGCGGTTGCGTTGGATCCAAGGAGTGATGCACCAGTTACGGTGTTCGTGAGCGTGAACACCCCGCCTGCCTTTGCCGCGAGGTTACTTGCCGCATTCCGCGCACCGGCTGTCATTGAACCGACAAATTCTCCCCGGAGTACCTCGCTTGGGCGGTGTTTGCAGAAACCTTCACTCGAAGCTGGGCTAACTAGGCCGCCTACCGATGCAAGTGCAGCGAGCATGATTACATATCGCATTGATTTCGTACCTTTATTCCTATTTTGAACAGCCTGATTGTGTCACTCTTCCACCCAGGTGGGGCGAGCAACACAAGCTTTTCCATCCCGTACACTCAGTCAGTTCGCAGCGGCCACCCGCAACGGGTCCTTAATCCGGCGCTCCTCGACACAGCGGTTAAAAAGGAGCTGACGATCCTTCATGTCAGCAGTCGTGTGACCTTACAAGAGGGGCGGAAGGACTAAGCCGCTCCGCGGCATTGGCGCGCTTGGCTTGCCGTGCGCGCAGCCCATAACGCAGTTCATTTTGTGATCTGGCCAACCTGATTGACGATGAGGGTTTCTCAATCGTCAATCAGGAGGTTTTTATGACAG
>JAGXHD010000078.1 GCA_024636395.1 Sulfitobacter sp. | reverse complement strand
GTTGGTCAGCAGCATGGCCAATCGTGGTCCAATCAGGAAGTGGTACACCGTGATCCGCCAAGACCCGTAGAGGAGGGGCATCAAAAAGGCAGCGACGAAATAGCTTGGATACGCGGTCAGAAACGATGCCCATGTATCGACTGTTATGAAGTTCAGCATACCGTTCGTCGGCACTTCCCATGCGATATGCCAATTTCCGGATACTGAACACATGCGCTCGGCACACATAACTTCTCCCAATGGACAGGACCCGGCCCATTCGAACGGATAAAGCTGCAAAAGCATGATGATGGCCGAGATGAAGCAGACTGTATAAACCGGCCACTGAATTTTCACGCGCACGGAATCCGGTATGAAATACATCGACAGCATATTGATGAAGAAGGGCTGGAACACGATGTGCAGATAGCTCAGCAAGGTGGCGACCTGATTTGAAGGCAGCGAACACTGATCAATTACCGAGTAGGTGAATGCCTGCAAAAGCTCCATTGACGAGAAATAACCAAGAGCGATCCACAACGGTGCCGGTTCTTTTTTGTATGCTGCGTAAGCCGTTGTTGCGATACCCACAACTGCCAGTACAGCCGATGCTTCACCGCTCCAGCACATAAATTCTCACTCTTGATCTGTAAAATAATTGGATTGTCATGTGTCTACCGCAGCGCCCGTATTGTCGGGGGTCTTGGAGTGCTGCGCGCTGCTGGCGTTGTCGCCCGCTACTGCCGTGTCGGCGTGGGTTTGGGCTTCGAGCTCGGCGTTCAGTTCCGCTCCCATCAGAACAATATAGGCCGACATCCAGAGCCACACGAGCAGCACGATTATGCCGGCAAGCGTGCCAAAGCTCTGATTGTAGTAGCTGAAATTACTGACGAAGAACGCAAAGCAGGCCGATGCCGCGATCCAGACGAGGCACCCGACAACCGCGCCGACCGAAGTCCATCTCCATTTCGGGATGCCGCGTGACGGTGCAAACCGATAAAGAACGGAGAGTCCGACAATCGTGAGCGCGATCAATTCAATCCAAAGAGCCGCGTTCACAAGCATCAGGACGACCGGGCCAATATCCACGAAGGACAAAACGACTGGCATCGCCAATGTTGCGCTCAACCCGCAGACAAGCCCTGCGATGAGCAACAGCGTCAGGGCGAGCGTCACCAGCAGTCGCTCGATGAACCCACGTGTTTCTTCTTCATCGTAGACGATGTTGAGGCCTTGCATCAGGCTCGCCATGCCTTTGGATGCCGAATAAAACGCAATCAGCAGTCCCAGAACCGCCGCGAAGCCCAGACCGCCCTGGCGAAAATTCGCGACTTCCGTGGCCTGCTTGGTGATGATCGTGACCACTTCTTGCGGCACAAGCCCGGACAGACCTTGGATCTGCGCGACGATCAGGCTCGGCTCGATCAACAGGCCGCTGATGGCGATCAAGGCGGTGATGGCAGGAAAAAGGGCCAGCAGGCCGTAGAATGCCACCCCGGCGGCAACGAGGCCCACGCGGTCCTTGGCAACTTGATCCTTCACGCGAAGGGCCACGTCCTTCCAGCCAACAGCCGATATGGTCGTCGGAGTTGCTGCATCGCCACCCTGTGTCATGGTCGGTCCTCAATTCAGAATAGATATCGTGACTGGGCACAGTCCCCCACATGATTTTGACGCCTTTGTCTTCAGGGGCTTTTGTATATGCGTGCGCGAGATACTGGAGAACCTTGGATCGCCCGGCTTGGGAACAATTCCAAATGCCGCCATTCTCTCACGGGCGATTTTTCATTTGTTCAATGTGCGCTGGTCTTGGTCAGATTACCCGTCTGGTCAAACTCATTGGGATGCCAAGGGTCCGACAGTGTCCGATCCATCAAACTGGTTTGGCGGCACAATCCCGCGCGCTAGGCGACCACACCCATGGCCCAGAGAACGATAAAGACAACGATCACTAGGCTGAGTACTCCCCCCAGACCGCGGTTGCCATAGCGGTTGTAGCCGTAGTAACCGCCGCCGCCCCCGAACAGCAATAGAAGGAGAATGACAACAACAATTGTACTCATAGAAAAGACCTCTCAGATTTGCTGATACTCAAAGGAGAGAGCAGCTGTGACTTTGATGGGAAAAGGGTCCATGGAGTTATCCCGAAGCGGGTCAACCAGCGGAGCTTCGCAGTGCCCAAGCGATCAGCGCAGGCCAAAAAAGCCCAGAACAACCAAAACGATGACCACGACACCGACGATATAAACGATACGGTTCATTGCATTCCTATCTGCGAGACGGGTGTTTTATTACCACCAACTCCGCCAACCATAAGCCATCGTTTTGGAGGCTGGACCAACATGGATCAGTGTGCGGCAGAGCCGGATCGTAGGTCGATCGATGGTGCGATGGTCCGTCTGGAAGTGCCGTTCCTCCACGATGGTTTGAGGCGGGCAGGGCGGTCGCCTCGCGTTTTCAAATCACAAATCCCAGCCCCTTCGTCACTTCCATACGCGCCCGTGGTTCATCTATCCGGCCGTTATGCCCTATGTGAAATTCCAGCGGTCGCCGCTTCCGCTTTCTGACCTTCCTTGATGACGTCAGTTGTGAGAACGTGGTGCCGGTCGCTGATACATCGCAGTTTGGCCAATGTGTTGCGCATGAGTCATATCACAGCATCGATAGCTTTAACGGGAAACGTCGGGGCGACTGCCTTACAGAACTGCATGTTGGCACAGTGCGCGGTGCCCGCAAGCGCACGGCCCAACCTCCGAGGTGCAATTTAGCGAAGTCCTTGCCAGGCCAAAGAAGGTTTTTTGCGCATGTCACCCGGAAGATATTGGAACCGTTGCGCCAAAAGGCGCGGCACCATACCCAAAAGCCGTCTTGGGCCGAGAAAACGCTGATACCCAACCTTGGACAAAGGAAAGCCTTGCAGGCCAACCTCAAATGACAGCGCTTATATCGACCCGCGATAACATTTGCTGCTCTGGCGGAATGCAAAACGAAAATATGAAATGTCGAACAGGCGCTTGGAAAACGTCTCCTGAAGATTCCGAGAAGGCCAATTCATCCAATCGCTTTAAGCTAAGGGAAGTCGTTCCAAGTTCATACGCTAACGACAGCTGCCACGGGGAGAACGGCGACCACGGGTCTTGTCCGCATCCGCTGAGCCTTGCAGCCGCGGTCCACATCCTCTTGCCGCCGGGATGCAGGCAGGACGAGGGCCAAATCGTTCCGCTGCGCAGCCAGAACGTCAGCGAAAACGTAACAATCCGTGACAGACGCTGTGCGTTGCTCAAGCAACGCGGCGCAGAAAGGCTTTCGTCCGTTTATCCTGCGGATTTTCAAGCAACTGTTCCGGCGGCCCCTGCTCGACGATCTGTCCATCGGACATGAACAATATTCGATCTGCGATTTCGCGGGCAAACTGCATTTCATGGGTGACGATCAGCATAGTCTGGCGTTTTTCAGCCACCCTGCGCATCAGGTCGAGCACTTCTCCTACCCATTCGGGGTCGAGTGCAGAGGTTGGCTCATCGAACAACATCAGGTCGGCATCCAATGCCATCGCCCGGCCAATCCCCACGCGCTGTTGCTGTCCGCCGGATAGGGCAGCGGGATAGGCATCTGCTCGCTTTGTCAGGCCGGTTTCGTCCAAGATCGCCGCGGCACGGGTATAGGCGTCCGCTTTAGACTGGCCCTTCACCGTGATCAGCGCCTGCATGATGTTCTCGCGCGCCGTCTTGTTGGCAAAGAGCGCGTAGTTTTGAAAAACGAAGGATGTCCGACGACGCAGCGCCAGAATGTCGGCATGCGAAACGGTTTTGGCGTCGACGGTCAGATCGCCCAACCGAATGACACCGGCATCTGGACGGTCGAGAAAGTTCAGACAGCGCAGCAGGGTCGATTTGCCTGTACCGGAGGGCCCGATCACAACGACACGCTCGCCCGGTGCGATCTCCAGCGAGATGTCCTTGAGGACGGATGTGTCGCCGAAAGCCTTGTTTAGCCCTGTGATGGAAATTGCTGAGGCCGACGTCATCTTGCATGTGCCTTATTCAGATAGATTTCGAGATGGCGCTGAACGAAGGCGAGCGCCTCGACGATGATCCAGTAGATTGCTGCAACAACTAGAAATGCCTCGAAATAGAGAAAGCTCCCGGCGGCTTCTTTTTGGGTCGCCCCCATCAACTCTGTCACACCCAGCGTGAAGGCGAGCGAGGTGCCTTTGATCATGTCGATGAAGTAGTTGACCAGTGTCGGGGCCGCCACGCGCGCTGCCTGTGGCAGGATGATCTGCGACATCATCTGGAACTGGGTCATCCCGACAGCTTGCGATGCTTCCCATTGGCTACGGTCAACGCCAAGGATCGCGGCGCGGATGCTTTCGGCCATATAAGCCGAAAAATGAAGCGTCAGGCCCATGATCGTGGCAGTCACACCATTGATGCTGGTCAAAAACGACAGCACCTGCGGCAGCCCGTAGTAAAACAAGAAAAGCTGCACGAGGAGCGGCGTGCCGCGGAAAAAGCTGATAAAGAGCCGCACAAACAGGTCAAGCACCGGCACGCGAAATATCCGCTCCACTGCCATGAACGAGGCCAGAACCAGCGCGCAGGCCATTCCGATCAATGCCATAAACAAGGTAAGCGGGATGTACCCGATAAGCACGGGCAGCAGATCCCACATGTATTCCAGATCAAGTGCGCGCATGCTCTCTACTCTGCAGCCGTAATGTCAGTACCGAACCATTTTTCCGATATTTCAGCCAAGGTGCCGTTTTCTTTCAGGGTGGTAATCGCGGTGTCGAGCCGGTCCCGCAGCGCGTTGCCTTCGGCGTTGTCTTGGAAGGGCAATGCATTGCGGATCCCGCTGAATGGTTTGCCGGCCAATGCCAAGGGCAAGGGGCTTTCGGCGATCAACTGTGCCGATGATACGCGGTCCATCACGAAGGCGTCGACCCGGCCAAGGGCGGTGTCCTGTGCGATGTTGCTCTCATAGGTCCGAATGTCGATGTCGTCGGCGTTAGGCAACTCGTTCAGCAATTGCTCGAAGTTGGAACCGAGATTCACTGCCACTGTCTTGCCGCTCAGGTCTTCAACGCTGGTGATCGTGCTTTCGTTGCCGGCCTTGACGACCATCTGCGCGCCGTCAAAGACATACGGCTGGGAAAATGCGAACTTCGCTTCGCGCTCCGCCGTGATGGTGATCTGGTTGGCAATCGTATCGATCCGTCCAGATTCCAAGGCGCCCACCAGTCCGGAGAATGACATGGTGACAAAATTAACCTCGTCACCGGTTTCGGCTGCGATGGCATTGATGAAATCCACCTCGAAACCCTGAAGTTCGTCGAGCTTAACGAATGTAAAAGGGAAATAGCCCCCCGACATGCCAACGTTCAGTGTTTCGGCCTGCGCTGTGCCGAACGTGGATGCGAGGACCAGTGATGTGATGGCGATTGTTTTTTTCATAATTAACTCCGTCTGTTCGCGAGACACCTAACAACGGCGAAATGCGCTTCAATGACTGCCGAAAAACCAAGTCTGTTGTGAGCGGATTTTCAGCTTGGCCGGAACGCTGTCCCCTGTGACGCTCATTTCGAAGAACGTCATCAGGGGACTTGGTGAACTTGCCCTGGCAAAATCTGACAGGATAAAACAACGGATGCGGAGCTAAAGCGCGCATCGCCTAGATGGTTCGCGATCCGGGAACTTCCGCTTGAACAGACAAGCCGAACAGCCGCACCATCATGCAGATCAGACGGATTCCATCAGCCACGCTTTACCGGCCCATTCTGAATCATCTACCGCATTAGCCAGCACAGCCGCGACGTCGCCGCGTGCAGCTTTGCCTTTTACATCGACCGCGTCACCGAAACGCATGTTGCGGGTGCCGTCCTCTTCGGTCAGGCTGACGGGCCGGACGATCGCATAGCTCAGGCCGGAAGCCTTCAGATGCTCGTCTGCATCGTGCTTTGCCTTGAGGTAATGCGCAAGCTCGCCTTCGGGGTCTGGATTTTCCGCGCCAACGCTGCTGAGCATCACGAAGCGCTCCACACCTGCCTTGGCGGCGATGTCGACAAGACGGTTGGCACCATCGCGATCGACCTTGTCGGTCATTTCGGGGCCGGTGGAGCCGCCCGAACCGGCAGCGAAAATCACTGCATCACAGCCCTCACACACATCGTCCTGAAGATCGGTCAGATCACCGTGACGCAATGCGAGGTCTGAGGGCAGGTACGCTGTATCTGAGGAGGCGCGGACCAGAGCGATAGGGTGGTGACCGTTGTTTTTCAGCTCATTGATCAACCGCAGGCCAGTTTTGCCGGTTGCACCGGCTACAAGGATATTCATGATAGTTTCCAATTCAAATAGATGATTTCGGGCGAAGCGGGGCAACCAGATCAAGGTTGCTCCGCCCAAGGCTTAGATGAGGGCCAGCAGTTTCTGCGCGGCTTCCTCGGATGAGGCAGGGTTCTGCCCCGTCACCAGCTTGCCATCGGTCACGACGAAGGACGCCCAGTCCTCGCCTTTCTCGTACTTTCCGCCATTCGATTTAAGCATGTCTTCAACGAGGAAAGGGACAACGTCCGTCAGACCAGCACCTTCTTCCTCCGTATTGGTGAAGCCCGTCACTG
>JAGXHD010000077.1 GCA_024636395.1 Sulfitobacter sp. | reverse complement strand
TCAAGCGCTGAAACCGGGAGCACCTTTGGCGGCGTCCTGAACGAAGCGACCCGTTCCGCAGCCGCATCAAGATCGCGCGCTGAAACCGCCGTCAGGCGATACCCATCAAATCCGGCATCAATAACCTGCGCCAACTTGAGTCCGACAGCACCAAGGCTGGCAATTGCCACCCGTGTCGTCGGCGCAGCTGCGATAGGTGTGTCTATCTCGTTCTTCGGCATGCCCTCTCCTTTTGAAATATGTCCCGCGTTTTTGCGGTAGAAACCTGACCGTCGGCGCATCATCCGGAACTAGGGATAATGGTATAATAACAGCCACATGGACCGAGTGAAGCGCCATTTAGGCCATTCCAGCGTCCTGTAGATCGTAGCGCATAGGAGCTGTGTTAGACAAATTACAATAGGGGCCGCGATGCATAACTTTTAATTATACCCCAGATTTTGAGAGCTGTTCCGAGTCGCAGTCTTTTCCGACCGTGCCTGCGATGATCGAGGTTACTGCGCAATCAAAGCGATGCTCTCAAGCCGCCCCGATACTCTCCAATATCCAGTCTCGAAAGATCTTGGTTTTCTCTTGCTGCCAGCCACTTTTGCGGCCGATCAGGTAGTATGCCCCCGCACTCTGAATCTTGTACGGCAATGCTTGCACCAACAGCCCTGCCTGTATGTCCGTTTCGACAAGTATGTGCGGCACCAAGGCGATACCCCGCCCTTCGATGGCGGCCTGAAGCGACAAAAAGAAATGGCCATAGGAAGGACCGTCCTGCTGTGGCAATTGCTGCCAGCCAATTGCGGCAAAGTAGTCGCTCCACGCGTTCTGGCGTGTGGCCATGTGAACCAGCGTGATCCTTTCCAGATCTTCAGCAGTGGCGATCGGACCGTGTCGTTCGAGATAACCGGGCGATGCAACTGCGATCATCTGGTCAGGCAATAGCTCCTGATAGGCCAGTGGCTCACTTCCGCGAACCATCAAGAGATCAATTCCGACTTGCGAGGCATTGCTCAACTGCGGCGAGGTCGAGCCGACCCGGATCGCAAGGTCCACCTCCGCACGGTCGAAATCGACCGGAGCGATGGTGTTTATCAGATGAACTTCTATCTCGGGGTGGAGTTCGGCAAAGTTCAGAAGCCGGGGCATCAGCCATTTCACCGAAAAGGTCGGCAGCACCGAAACCGTAAGAATTCCGCTGCCCCTGTTGCCCCAAACCCTGTTGGAGGCGGCTTCGATCTGGTTGAATGCTCCCTGCAGCTGCGGATACAGACGACCGCCCGCTTCGGTCAATTCCACAGCCCGGGTACGCCTGTGAAACAGCGCAATGCCAAAGTCGTCTTCCAGTATCTTGATCTGGCGTGACACGGCGGCCTGAGTGACATTCAGCTCTTCGGCGGCCTTTGAAAAACTCAAATGACGCGCAGCCGCTTCAAAAGTGCGCAGGGCATTCAGCGAAGGAAACCGGCGCGTCATATGGATAATCCCTCTCGATGGATAACCTTTTGTCGTGCATAGGGCCCCAATGTCGGAGGCAAGGCAATAGTTGCAGGGTGCGCGATCCGGTCGAAATCGAACGCGCCGTAGACTGGGAGATCTTCCCTTGGATGCCCCGCACCTCTATCCGGTCGATTCCCGCTGAAACGTTGGCTTTTTCCTCCCGGAATATATCAGCTTGCCATCTTTGGGTGGCGTGAACCCCGACGTATAAATCAAGTCGCCGAGGCGCACGGCAGGCAGATAGCGGCCCTACGGGACAGGCCGGTGGGCAATCTGGCTCATGCCTTATACCTTTCGACCATTTCAACGATCCGTCCTGCAGCCGCAACCGCCGCCTTATGATCCTGGGAAAAGTTCAGCCGTATGCTTGCGCTGGTTGACGGAGCGAATTCAGATCCCGGTGTCACGGTGATACCAGCCTGATGCCGAAGTAGACGCACGAACATTTCCGGCGCGACGGTCAAAGACGGGAGCGCCGGAAAGACATAACTTCCTGCCTGCGGCACAGCGATGCCAAGATCCGCCTCGCGGAAAATAGCAATCAGCTCGTCGCGGATTGCTTCATGCTGGGCAATTCGGTTGTTCATCCAGCCTGCCGGCTCATTGAACCATGTATCAAGCGCAGCCTGATTATATCCCGCTGCTCGCAACGAAACGATCGCCTGAAGGCGCTCCATCCGCTCGATCAGTTTTGCGGTGCCAAAGGCCGTGCCCAACCGGAAGCCACTGAGCGACTCGGTTTTGGAGGGGCCCATGATGGTGATCAGGTTTTCGGGTGCCTTTTCATGGGCGCGAAGATGCGTATAGCTTTCACCACTATAGAGGAGCCGGGAGTAAAGCTGATCGACGATGACTGTCACGCCATGCTTTGAGGCCAACTCGGCTATCGCATTGATATCACTTGCTGAATAAACCAGACCCGTCGGATTGTTCGGAGTCGAGAACACAAGGACTTCGGTGCCGTTGCTGAATGCAGTCTCAAGTTGTCCGAGATCGGGACCGTTTTCAGATCGGTTGCCCAAATAGGACAGCGCGATAGGAACCACTTCGCCGCCAAAGAACCTGACCAGTTTGGAGTTGGCAAAATAGTCGGGCTCGACAACAGCAACCCTGGTTCCCGCTGTGACTGTCGCGCCAAGCGCAAGGAACAGCGCGCCCTGTGTGCCGGGCGTAATAATCAGTTCACGCTCTGCCGAAATTGGGCGTCCGGTGAAGGCGGCCAGACGCTCGGCCAGTCCGGTGCGGATGGCCGCGGCGCCGCGATATTCAGTATAGGCTTGCTGTCCGCCGACCGCGAATCCCTTATTCCATGCATCGTCCGAGCCCGGTGTTGGCGGAAAGGCATCGACATCCCCATGGGAGAAATCGACCGGAACGCCATTGAAGAGACCGCCACGCATGTGAGCGTCGAGGTCGGTCAATTTCTGACGGACCTCTTGGCCGGGCGCATTGTCTGCGGCCAGCAGCCGGAATTTCTCATCGAGAGTCGTCATATCTGGCTCCAGTAAGCTTGGTGGCAGGCGGATCAGTATCCAGCCTTGCGGGAAACAGTGGTTGGCATTTTTTCAGTCGTGAAATAGCCATTGATGTTTGTTGCTACGACCTCGGAAGCGGTGCGCTTGGTCGTCGGGGCAGAGATATGGGGCAAGATGGTGATGTGCGGATTGCCCCAAAGCGGATCGGTCTCTGGTAAGGGTTCTACGGCGAAAACGTCGAGAACGGCATGTTCGATCTGACGCGTTTCCAACCCATGGACGAGGTCGTCACGCTCAATGATATCGCCGCGCGCGAAGTTGATCAAAGAGCCACCGCGCTTCATGTTCGAGATGAACCGAGCGTCCAGCAATCCGCGTGTGTCTGGTGTCGACGGGAGCAGGACGACGATGATATCCGACTGTGCCGCAATCTCAGCCAGCCCGTCAGCGCCGTTGAACGTCGTTACCCCCGGCAGATCCTTTGCGGAGCGGCTCCACCCGAGAACGTTGAAACCGTTCTGCGTCAGGCGGTCTGCGGATTTCAGGCCAAGATTGCCCAGACCGAGGATGCCAATTGTGCGTTCGGACGCGGTGCGTAGTTCGTGCTGTAGCCATATCCGTTCGGCTTGCTGGGCCGCGTATGTGGGCATGGAGCGATGCAGGTAGAGGGTCCAAGCGAGCACGGCCTCGGCCATGGTATCACCAAGTTGTGGATCGATCAGACGAACAATCTGGACCTCATCTCCGGGCATCTCGCGCAGGATACGCTCAACGCCCGCCCAAAGACTTTGCACCCATTTCAGATTGGGAAAAGACGTCAGAGCCGCCGGATCAGGGTTCGCCACAATCGCTACTTCGACTTTGCCCAGCTCGGCCTGCGAGATGTCCGTGACGAAACGGATATCGATGTCTGGCGCGGCCCGTTGCAGCGCATCCGCCCAGGCAAGCGCAACACCTTCGGACAGGCTGTGAACAAAAGGGACGATAGGTTTCATGGTCAATATCTCAGCGTTTAAGTCTGATGCGGCTTGATAACCGGCATGCGGGATCTGCGGGCGGGACATAGCAGGGTTCGCCCCACGTGTTCCGACCGATCACTACCAAAGTATAAAAGTTACCGTTAGTATGTTTTAGTTCTTTCAGAAGATAGGTTTCATATGGACACGCGTTTTATTCAAACACTTCTTGCCGTGGTGGACTCGGGTTCGTTTGCTGGCGCCGCGCGCAAGGAAAACATGACGCCCGCAGCGGTGGCTCAGCGCATCAGGAGCATCGAGGCTGAGTTGAAACAAGATCTGATCAGGCGGGTGGGGCCGCAGGTCGCCCCAACTCAGCAGTGTTTATCAATCCTGCCTCGCTTGCGTAATATCGCGAAACAGGTTGGTCAGATTGCCACAGATCTGGACGAGGCGGGGCTTGGTGGACCTATTCGGCTAGGATCGATCTCGACGGCGCTAAGCGATCGGATCCCGAATGTTCTTGCCCAATTCGCCAAGTATGCGCCGGCGGCAAGCCTCAGCTTTGTGCCGGGGACATCGAAGGACCTGTACGCCAAGCTCCTGGATGACCAAATTGATGCGGCCTTCGTCGTTCATCCACCGTTCAGAATCCCGAAATCAATCACGTCTGTTCACATAGAGACGCAGCCCTTCATCATGATCGTTTCAGCGGATGACGATCGATCGGTCGAACAGATCATCGCCAGCGAACGGGCATTGATCTACGACTCGACCAGTTGGGGCGGGAAACTTAGTCTGCCGTGGATCAGGGAATGGATTCCGCATGATCGCGTTCTGTGTGAGTTGGATGCGTTGGAGGCTATTGGAATCGCGGTTGGTCGCGGCATCGGATACAGTATCGTTCCAGACTGGCAGGGCCTGGCAGAATTGACATCGGTGCGGCGCATTCCACTTCCAACTCTGAAGCAGAAAAGGAATCTGGTTCTGCTGCATCGTCATCTTAACGAAGCTCATGTTCGGCTGTTCCGATCATAACAGCCAAGGCGTTTCAGACTCGTTTTGTGCAAGGTGTGATTGCTTCGAGAGGGTTGTGTCGCAAACTTTCTGTCTAACTTTCGCCGTGTCGACCTTTTCGCTATGCCCGCTACGGCACGGTAGCAGAATGTCGGAGGACGGAGTGATCAGAT
>JAGXHD010000076.1 GCA_024636395.1 Sulfitobacter sp. | reverse complement strand
GTGCGTATTCAGCCTCCGCGCGATCATCAAGGATGAAGCCGTCCGCATTGGGCATCTCGACGTCGAAGAAACTCTCGCGCGACAGCACGACATCATCCTCGATCAGGTCGTTTGAATAGAGGATATAGGCCACAAGGGCGTAGGTTTCGTCATCGCTCAACGTACCCGCGTTGCCGTAGGGCATCGAGCGTTTGATATAATCAAAGGCTGTGGTCAGATAGGGCCAGTAGGAGCCGACGGTCTTGAGCGGATCCTCACGGTCGAGCGTATCCGCCCCGCCAGCCAGCTTCGGCCAATTGCCGATACCTTCGGCGAAGTCACCGTGGCACGCAGCACATTGAACCGCAAAAAGCTCCTCGCCCACGATCGCATCGCCTGAGCCGTCCGGCAGGCCGGTGCCATCTGCGCTGATATCGCCGTTCCAAGCCGCAATTTCCTCAGGCAATGCCGCACGACCGAGGCCGTATGTCTCGGCCACCGCTGGCGATCCGAGCACGGATATCACTGCTAAAAGCGCCGCTGACTTAAGAAACTTCGACATTTTCAGCCTCCCCCGAGCTGCGCACAAGCCACGTTTGTATGCAGTTGTTATGGTAGATAGAATTGAGTCCGCGCACCTCGCGCAGCTGTGCCTTCGTGGGCTGCACATAGCCGGTATCGTCCATCGCACGGCTTTGGAGCATCATCTCCGAGCCGTCCCATTCGGTATCGAGGTAAAAGCGCGTCAGCGCCATGCGCTCGCCCGGCTTGGCCAGCCGCGCAGTCTCCCACGTCATCCCGCCGTCCTTCGACACGTCCACACGCGAGATCGCACCGTTACCCGACCACGCGAGACCACTGATCACCAATGGCCCTGTGCCGTGGGTGATCGGGGCTTGCGGGCTGGTGCTTGTCACGACAGATTTCGCGTCCATCGCCCATGTCCATTTCCGGCTCACACCATTCGCCAGCGTATCGGTATATTTCGAGGTCTCCTCGCGGCTCTCAACGGGGCCGTCCATCACTTCGATACGGCGGATCCATTTGACCCACATATTGCCTTCCCAGCCCGGCACCACGAGCCGCACCGGATAGCCGTGCTCCTTGCGCAGCGCTTCCCCGTTGGCCTTGAACGCCACGAGCACATCATCGAGCGCCTTTTCCATCGGGATCGAACGGCCGTTGGAGGAGGCATCGGCCCCCTCTACAAACACCCATTTGCCCGACAGATCGCCTGACGTATCGAGCCCCGCCTCCTCCAACAGCGTGCGCAACGGCACACCGGTGTATTCCATGTTGTGGATCATCCCGTGGGTAAACTGCGCGCCATTGAGCTGCGCGCCCGCCCATTCCATGCCGGTATTGGCGGCACATTCGCAAAAATACACATGGTTCTCGCGGGGAAACCGCTCCAGATCGGCGTAATTGAACACCAGCGGCCGTTCCACAAGGCCGTTGATCATCAGCCGGTAATCTTCCTTGCGCAGATCAATGGCCCCCGAGTGATGCCGCTCGAAGGCACAGCCCTGCGGCGTGATCGTCCCGTCGAGCGCGTGGATCGGCGTGAAATTAATCGAACTTACCGTGTCCGCCGTGAGCCATTCCACATTACGGCGGATCACGTCGTCCTCGTACTGGATCGGCAGCCCGTAGGGTGTCTCGTCGACCCCGTCGCCAAAGGATTGCGCCCAAGGTTGCACCTGGGTGATCAGTGGATCGGCGGTTTGGGCCTTTGCGGCTCCCGCCACGGTGATCACTGCACCGGCGGCAGCGCCGCTCCTGAGGAAATCTCTGCGTGAGGGTTTATGCGCCATCGCATTCTCCTTTTTTGTTTGATGCCGCGCCACGCGCCCCGAAGGATCAGGGTCGGACGTAGGCATAATCCTGTTCTTGCAATTCGATAAGGCGCACCACGCCGGAGGGCACGATCGTCGCCTCCTCCATCAGCGTGATATCGTGGCCCGCTTTCTTGATCATGCCGTTGAGCGTATTTTCGCAAGCGGCAAAGGTCAGATTCTCCATCTCCAGCGACATGGTCGATATACGGTCCGCGACAGGGCTTTGTCCGGGGATGTACATCTTGAGGCCGGGACCATAGGCCACAAGTTCGATGATCACCGTATCGCCCTGCGACTCGTAATAGCTGTTGACGTTCGCGACATTGTTGAGTGCCATGTTCATCACCTGCGGATCGTTTTCATCCACATGGATCGCGACCTTGTGCACCACGCCCTCGGCAAACGCCGAAGTCGCAAGCAGGGCTGTCAGCACCGCCGTTCCTATCAGATTTTTCATCGTAACATTCCCTATATTCGGCCAGATTCAGTTGCCGACCACATCCACGCTGTTGTTTGGATCCAGCGAGACCGTGCCCAGCCGCGCGATATGCGCCTCGACCACATCCCAGATCGCGGGGCCCTCGGTCCCCTCATTGACCGACGCCCAGCCTGCAACCTGGTAGCTCCGCGAAGGCTCGATCGCCTCGCCGGTTTTAAGCAGCGTCATATCGGTGATCCTGCTGCCCTGCGGCTTGGTCACGTCGATGCGGTAGCCCAAGCCCCCGGTGCGGACCATATCGCCGCCCTGCTGGTAATACGGATCGGGATTGAACAGGTTGTCCGCCACGTCCTCCAGCACAACATGCAGGAACTCCCCTGTCATTTCAGTGCGGTAGGCTTCGCCGTAACTCATCGAGGTGACGTTCCAGATATCCTCCCGGGTGATGTCCTGCCCGGGCAGAATTGAGGGCCCCCAGCGGACGCCGGGGCTGAGCGCGATGTCGGCCTCCCGCTCTGAGATCAGCGCATCGCAGATCAGATCGTCCCACGTTCCGTTGAAATTGCCGCGCCGGTAGAGCAGCTGGTCGTCGGCCGTTCGCCCGATCACCTCGCTCAATACGCTTTCGTATGGTGCGCGCTGCGCGTCAATCACAGCTGTCACCTCAGGATCGGGCGCAATCACGTCCGAGAAAATAGGGATCAGTTTGTGGCGAAAGCCCATCATGCGCCCGTCACGCACGTCGAGATCGACGCGGCTCACGAATTTACCGTTCGAGCCGGAGGCAACGATAATCGTCTCGCCCACCAGCACCGGCTCGGGGAGCGCGTCATGCGTATGGCCCGACAAGATCACGTCGATGCCCGTCACTTTGCCCGCCATCTGCTTATCCACGTCAAAGCCGTTGTGGCTGAGGCACACCACCAGTTCGGCACCCTCGGCGCGGACCTGATCGACCATCTGCTGCATGTTTTCGTCGCGGATACCGAACGAATACTCCGGGAACATCCAGCCCGGATTGGCGATGGGCATGTAAGGGAACGCCTGCCCGATCACGGCGATCTTCACGCCGCCGCGCTCGAAGAATTGATAGGGTGGAAACAGCTCGGCGGGCTCGTCCCATTCCGCGTCAAAGATGTTCTGGCCAAGGGCGGCAAACGGCAAGCCCTGCACGAGTTCCTGCACCCGCTCGGAACCGAGCGTGAATTCCCAATGGAACGTCATCGCATCAGGCTTGAGCGCGTTCATAACGTTAACCATGTCCTGGCCCTGCGTGTGATAGCAGGTGTAGCTGCCATGCCAAGTGTCGCCACCATCGAGCAGAAGTGCATCCGGGCGGGCTGCACGGATGGAATTGATCACGGTTGCCACGCGGTCAAGCCCACCCACGCGGCCATAAGCCTGCGCCAGCGCGCTGAAATCGTTATGCGTCAGCGCATAGGCGGACGGGCTTCCATCATCGATGCCATAGAGCTTGCGAAAATCAGCCCCAGTCACATGCGGCACAGCGCCGTTGTTCGCCCCCACCCCAATGTTCACCGACGGCTCGCGAAAATAGATCGGCTTGAGTTGCGCATGGATGTCGGTGATGTGGATCAGAGATACGTTTCCAAAGGTGTCGAACTCCAAAAGCTGGTCCTGCGTCAGTGCCTGCTGCGCCGCCAGCCGCGACCAGTTCCCGAAACCGGAGCCACCATAAAGCGCGGCAGCCGCCATGCTGGTCTGCAAAAAATCACGGCGCGAAATCATTCCGGAACTCCAGTCGCACATACATATGCGCATTATTGAATAGGTTAGGGGCGAAAAACCCCGCGTCGATCCCTCGGACGCGGGGTTTCACTGTCTTAGTTGCGGATCGCCGGGCCTTCGACGCCCAACCCGTTGCCACGCGACGCGACATAAAGCTCAAGCGCCACGAACTCGGGGCTGCCAGGGCTGAAGGTTTCTGCGCGGGTGTCACGGATGCACCCTTTGAAGCGGTCGTGCGCGGAGTTGAGTTTGGTGTTCTTCAAGCGGTACACTGGAAAGCCGTTTATCTGGCCCTGGCTCAGGTGGTCAGCCCGGATCATGTTACCATAATTGTCCTCATGGCAGTTCGAACACGACAGGTTGAGCTGGCCATAACGGGTATAATAAATCTCCTTGCCCTGCTCCCAAGTCGATTGCGCGGGACCGTCGATCGCCACATTTACCACATTCCCGCGCGATACGGAGGCCAGAAGTGCGGTCATGTTCACCATATCGTTGCCGGTATATTTCCACTCCTCTGCGCCCATCTGGTTGGTTCGACAGTCGTTGATCTGCATCTCCAGCGTGCGCACTTCGCCCGCGGTCTCGTTCCACTTGGGATAGGTCGGGCGTACCTCGGACATATCCGCCGATGCGCCGTGGCAATCCGCACAAGATTTCCCGTTCGAGCCCTCGGCCATGTTCCAGCTGTCTTCCGCCAACTCCACAAAAATCATGCCCGGATTGTCGAAATCATCGGCCTGCATGATCCGGGTATCGTCCTCCCGAAACAGCCACCCCGACATGATCTCGCTCATCGCGCCCGACAAATGTTCGGGTGCGGCTGTACGCACCACGATTTCCGTCTCGCCGTTGATCGTCAGCGTGTCGTCGACCGGATCAGCCATCACCGCCGATGTCGCCAGCAGGGTCGCAAGCAGCGCACCCGGCACCTTCAGGCCTGTCAATTTCCGCATGGTGTTCCTCCCTTGGGGTTCGCGCTCTTTAGGCGATCGCGATTGTTTTTGTGTCCTCGTAGACCGACCCATCGTCGTCGTACCAGGTGAATTTGAACTCGCCAGCCTCGGGAACCATCGCTTCGAACTCGAAATACGGATTGGTCGAGATCGCCGCTTCCATTTTTACATCGACGACATTCTCGCCATTGAAATCACAGGTGAAACGGTTGATGATCGAGCGTGCAATGACGTTGCCGTCCGCGTCTTTGCGCTGACCGGATTCCATCTTGTGGCTGATCAGCGTCTTGACCACAATCTTCTCGCCGACAGCCGCCGATTTAGGGACTTTGACGCGTGGTTTTACATCATCTGCCATTTTATCTCTCCTTGAACGCTTTAGCCGCCGCAGCCGCCGATTGTTACCTTGATCGTGCTGGAGGCCTGCACGAACGTGCCATCCTGAAGCTTGGCGATCGCCACCACATCCTGCGTGCCGGCAAGACGGATCCGCGCCGATGCGGTGCGCGAGCCAGACAGCGGGCCAAATTTAAACGTGGCAACGCCCGGGGTGGGATTGCCCATCGCCAGCACCAGAATTTCAGATGCCGTATCGGAGCCCACTTCGATCGGCACGGTATTGCCGTTCTCCGCAATCTCGGGTGCGATCAGGCGAACATCGCCCGTGCCCACTTCGGCACCGCCGGTGAAGGCCGCAATCGCGTCCTCGCCCGCCGCCGAGAGGCGCACAGGCAATCCCGCGATCAATAGTGCGCCTGCGCCCATTGCCATGGCATTACGTCGTGTCAGTTCCATTTCGTCTCCTCCTCCATATCCCCAAAAGGGTCTGGTTATTCCTTAAGAATCACAAGCTCTGCGAACTATTCTCTGAGCGTCACAAGATATGCGACGACATCCTCGACCTGCTGAGCTGTCAGCAAAGGGCCGAACGTGTCGTCGGCTGCCTTGCCGGTATAGAGGTTGCCCGGCCGGATGAAGCCATCGGTCTTGTAAAAGGCAGGCATGATGCTGTCTTCGAACATGACCTTGGCATTGACCACGATCCCGCGCAGTTCCCCTTCGGACCAACGCTCCCCGGTGCCATCAAGCATTGGGCCAACGTTGCCCTGAAACGGCACGTCCGACATTTCGGTGATTTGGTGACAGGCAACGCAATTGCCCTGCCCGTTGTCGCCTAGAATGACCCGCCCGTTGGCAGGATCGCCCGGAATACCCGTGAGCGATTGCGACACGGCACCCTCGGTATAAGCGACAGCGGTCGGTGCGACGTCTTCGGCAAAAGCGGCTGACGCCACAAACCCTGCCGCGACGGCTGTTATGACAGAAAATTTCATGCGTCCTCCCAAACACTGTATTCGGTATACCGTAGCGCACATTTTCGCGATCACGCAACAACAAATTCAACTACTTGAATTTTAATTAACCAGCCTAGAAATTCTCCAGCGATCCTAACTACTTGCTCTGCTCGGCAAATTTGCGTGCGTGGTACTTCTGGAACGGCTCATCGCCGTCATAGCCTTCCTCGACCACCCAATTGAGCATGTTGAACGTGGTATACCGCTCGAAGGCTCCGGGCATCGTCGCCGCAGCCGCCTGGCCCGCAGACACGTCATCGCCAACCTCCGCAGGCAGGAAAAGAATGGTCGGTGTGAACAAGGCACCCCATTTGCGCACCATATCCTTTTCGGGCAAGGCTTCCCCGTCAAAATCGGTCACCTCGATATCGCCGAACATGTTGATCTGAACCACGAAGAAATTTGCCTCGATGTAGTCGGCAATCTGCGGCACTGAAAACACCTCTTCGTGCATCTTCTTGCAGTAGATGCAGCCACGCTGCTCGATCAGGACCATCAGGCGCTTGCCCTCCGCATCAGCCTCGGCCAGATCGTCGCGCAGATCCTTGAACGTGTCTCGCATCCATGGCGCTTTGTGCAGCCCGTCGTCGCCAAGGCTGGCGGCCAGCGCGCCCGTGGCCATGATCGCAAAAGCCGCACATGCAGTGATCAGTCGTCTCATCATCGTAGTCTCCTCCCTGTTATCCCATCGCGCCGAAATTTGGGAAAGTCTCCAGCATCCATTGGCCGATGTAGTTCATCGAATTCGTGGCGATCAGCAATCCGAAGATGATCAGCATCACGCCCATGATCTTTTCGATCGTGCCCAAATGGCGGCGGAACTTGTGCATCCAGCGCATGAAAGGCCCGATAAACAACGCCGCAAGGACGAAAGGAGCTGTCATGCCCACACCATAGACAAACAGCAGCCATGCTCCGCCAGAGGCTGTATCGGCTCCCGCGGCCGTAAACAGGATCGCAGCAAGCACAGGGCCCACGCAGGG
>JAGXHD010000075.1 GCA_024636395.1 Sulfitobacter sp. | reverse complement strand
GACTAAGGTGGGCGCGCAGACATCCGGGCTGCACCTGATTGCAATTGGCGAGCGTTTGCGGGGCGGGGCGGATCCGCGCCGCGAAGGCATCGTGTTGGGAGACTGAGACATGGTTCAGGCAACGGCGCTGGTGCGCAACGAGAACGGTATCGGGGCTGCACTGGGCATCCTCAAGCAGCAATTCGGTGAGCGGTTTCATACCGGTGCATCGATCCGTGAGCAGCATGCCCATACCACGACATGGATCGCGAACCAGCCGCCTGATGGCGTGGTGTTTGCCCAATCCACGCAGGAAGTGGCCGAAGTGGTCAAGATCTGCGCCGCGCACCGGGTGCCGATCATTCCTTTCGGCACCGGCACTTCGCTGGAAGGCCATGTGAACGCGCCTGCCGGGGGCATCAGCATCGACGTGAGCCAGATGAACAAAGTGCTCGAGGTCAATGCCGGTGATCTGGATTGTCGGGTGCAGCCAGGCGTGACGCGCATGGCGCTCAATACGCATCTACGCGATCAGGGATTGTTCTTCCCGATAGATCCCGGCGCGGATGCGAGCATTGGTGGCATGGCCGCCACGCGCGCATCGGGGACCAACGCCGTGCGCTACGGCACGATGAAGGACAACGTGCTGAGCCTCGAAGTGGTTATGGCCAACGGCGAGATCATTCGCACCGCAAGCCGGGCGCGCAAATCCTCCGCCGGATACGATCTTACGCGGCTGATGGTGGGATCGGAAGGAACCTTGGGAATAATCACCGAAGTTACCCTGCGCCTGCAGGGGATCCCGGAGGCGATCTCGGCGGCGAGCTGTTCTTTCCCGTCAGTGGGTGCGGCCTGTGAGACGGTGATGGCGGTGATTCAGTATGGCTTACCCGTGGCGCGGATCGAGCTGTTGGATGCCTTGGTGGTCAAGGCGGTCAACAGCTACTCCAAGCTGAGCCTGCCGGAGACGCCGCTTTTGCTGCTCGAGTTTCATGGATCTGATGCGGGGGTGGCGGAGCAGGCGGAAACGTTCGGCGCGCTGGCGTCGGAGTTCGGCGGCACCGGCTATGCCGCGACCACCTCGGTGGAGGAGCGCACGAAGCTGTGGCAGGCGCGGCACGATGCCTACTGGGCGATGCTGGCGCTGCGACCGGGCAGCAAGGCCGTGGCGACGGACGTCTGCGTGCCAATCTCCAAGCTCGCCGAAGCGGTGGTGGCAAGTAACGAGAAAGCTGCGGAGCTGAACCTGATCGCGCCTGTCGTTGGCCACGCGGGCGACGGCAATTTCCACGCTTCG
Organism: Sulfitobacter sp.; assembly: GCA_024636395.1. Taxonomy (GTDB): domain Bacteria; phylum Pseudomonadota; class Alphaproteobacteria; order Rhodobacterales; family Rhodobacteraceae; genus JAGXHD01. The sequence continues at coordinate 7,586 of JAGXHD010000075.1, read as the reverse complement.
CTGCTGATCGACATGGAAGATGCAGCGGAGGTGGCGCGGGCGGAGGAATTTGTCAGCTGGCTCAATGACCGCGCGATCGCCCTAGGCGGGACCTGCACGGGCGAGCACGGGATCGGGCAGGGCAAGCGGCCCTATCTGATCAAGGAGCTTGGCGGTGCTGTCGAAGTGATGAGCGCGATCAAGCGCGCGCTCGATCCGGACGACATCATGAACCCGGGCAAGATCCTGCCCTGACGCGGCAGATATTTCCCGAGAAAACAACGCACCTGCGCTAAATTGGCAGAGGTCGGTTTTCTGCTCTGTCCGGTCGCGGGCTTGCTTCGGAATTCGCCTTTGGGCGATAGAACGGAGCAAACGCGAGCCAGAGGGAATCGGCACATGAAAACTCAAGTAAAAGCATTGGTCGTCGGCGGTGGCGCCGTTGGCACGTCAATCGCCTATCATCTGGCGCGCGCGGGCTGGGATGATGTGATGCTGCTGGAGCGTGACGAGCTGACCTCCGGCTCTACCTGGCACGCTGCGGGTCTGCTGCCTTACTTTAACATGTCGTTCGCTACGACGCATATCCATGATTATTCGATCAAGTTCTACAAGACGCTCGAAGAAGAGACCGGCCTGAACGCGGGCTTTGCTGTGGTGGGCAACCTGCGCATGGCACAAACGCAAGAGCGGATGGACGAATACATGCTCTACGCGTCCACCGCAGAGACCTGCGGTGTGCCTTATCAATGGATGACGCCGGACGAGATCAAGGCGAAATGGCCGCTCATTCGCACCGAGGATCTCAAGGGCGCACTTTATCACAATACGGACGGCTATATTAACCCTGCGGATGTGACCATGGCGATGGCCAAGGGAGCGCGCCAGCGGGGCGTCGTGATTGAGCGGAAATGGCAGGCCGATGCGTTCCACTGGAGGGGAGAGGCTTGGGAAGTGACCGTGACCAAAATGGTTGAGCGCGGCGGAAACCTTATCCCCTCCGAGGAGCAGGTGGTAATTACTGCCGAGCACGTGGTCACAGCGTCGGGCAACCACGCGCAGCGCACTGCGAAAATGCTGGGTATCAAAATGCCCGCAATCCCGGTCGAGCATCAGTTCATAGTGATGGAGCAGGATCCGGAGCTGGTGAAATTCCGCGCGGAAGGCAATGTCGAGCATCCCGTGATCCGCGACGCCGATGCGCAGTCTTATGTGCGCGAGGAGCGAGGAGGCTGGATCTTGGGTGTATATGAACCCAAAGCGCCCGCGCGTTTCGAGTACGGCGTACCCGACAGCTTCCGTGCCGACCTGTTCCAGCTCGATCTCGACCGAATCGAGGACCAGTATATGGCGATGAACCACCGCATCCCATCAGCCGAGAATTGTGGCCTGAAGGATGATTTCAACGGGCCGATCTGCTACACGCCTGACGGTAATCCGCTGGTCGGGCCTGCACCCGGCCTGCGCAACATGTGGCTGGCCGAGGGCTTCAGCTTTGGTATCACAGCGGCGGGTGGCACCGGCTATTACCTCGCGCAGCTGATGGTAAACGGCGAGGCGGAAATCGATATGGCTTCGCTCGATCCCAAACGCTACGGCGATTGGATGACCACCGAGTTTGCTGCCCGCAAGAACGAGGAGGCGTATGAGCACGTCTATATCCTCCATCACCCCGATGAAGAACGCCCCGCCTGCCGTCCGCTTCGCACCTCGCCCGCTTATGACCGACAAGCTGCGCGTGGCGCGCAATTTGGGTGGGTCAACGGCTGGGAGCGCCCGAATTATTACGCGCCTGAAGGCTTCAGCGACCATGATGCCCGCAGCTTCCGGCGCGGCGGCTGGTGGAAGTACGCAGTCGATGAGGCCGAAGCGGTACGCAAGGGTGTGGGTCTGATCGACGCCACCGCCTTCACCAAGCATCTGGTCAAAGGGCCGGGCGCGACCGCATTTCTGGACTGGTTCACCTGTAACAAGTTGCCCTCTGTGGGCCGTATCAATCTGACCTACGCGCTCACGGGGGCGGGGACCACGCGCACAGAATACACCATCGTGCGTCTGGCCGAACATGAATATTATCTGGTGAGCGCGGGCGGTTGGACCGCTTACGACAGCGATTACCTGCGCAAGGCGATCGAAGATAAGGCGCCAGAGCTTGGCTATATCGAGTGCCATGACGTCACCACGCAATGGGGTGTTTTCGCGATTGCCGGTCCCAAGGCCCGCGACGTGCTGCGCGACGTGATCAAGGATGCGGATCCGGACACTGTGCTGAGCAACAAGCGCTTCCCGTGGCTTACGGTGCGCAATATCGAGCTGGGCATGGTGCCGGTGCGTGCGATCCGCGTCGCCTATACTGGCGAGCTTGGCTGGGAGTTGCACCATCCCATCGAGATGCAGAACCATCTGTTCGATCTGCTGGAAAAGGCGGGCGAAAAGCACGGTATGAAGCTGGTGGGCGCGCGCGCCCAAAACTGGCTGCGGCAGGAGAAATCCTACCGCGCCTTTGGCACCGAGTTGGGTCGGGATGCCACCCCGCTCGAGGCTGATCTGCCGCGGTTTGTTGATATGAACAAGGATTTCCACGGCAAGCAAGCCATGGCCGATCACGGAATCAAGGCGAAATGCGTGACCCTGCTCATCGATGGGCCGGACGATGCCGACCCATGGGGCCGCGAGGTTCTCTATCATGGCGATACGCGCGTCGGGCGTCTGACCTCTGGCGGCTATTCTGTCGCATTTGGGAAGTCGATCGGGATGGGCTATGTCAAACCCGAGACTGCGGTGGTCGGGACCAAACTCAAGGTCAAGATGTTCGATCAGCTGTGGGATGCCGAGATTGTCGAGGACAGCCCCTATGATCCCAAAAACACAACCATCCGCTTGGACGGCTAGGCACTACATCGCCATCGCGGGTATTTTTCTGGCTGTGGTGTTCGCGCTGGGGGTAGTGCTGTCGCCGCCGCGGGCGTCCAGCGTAGCGGTGATCGGGGATCGCGCCGATGAGGTGCGTGCGGCACTGGGGACGGACCAGGGCGAGGACGCTACCGTTACCATCGTGCTGCTGAACCGCTGGGACAGCCTGCGCCATCTGCCCGATATTGCGGAGCTCTGCTGGGAGGCTTGCCATGTGCGCGCGGCCTCGCAAATCTCCCTGACGCAGATGCGGTTCGGGGCGACCCGCAAGGTGGTGATCTTTCACTTGCCTGATTTCGACGATGATCTGACCTGTCTTGTGACGCGGGCCCGCTACGAGCTAAAAGCGCTGCGTGCGGCATTCCCTGGCTGTAACATCAAAGCCGCGCGATTGCCGGTCTGGATTCTGCCGATGGGGCTGGGCCATATCTCTTGAGGGTCAGGGATGCGCGCGCGTCGCAAGCCAGGACTGCCACTCCGCCGGGCTGCCGGAAAAGGCGTTGAGGTCGACCTTGCCCGCGATCCCTTCGATCAGGCCGGTTGCGGAATACTGCCAGAAGCGCCAGCGCTCGCCCGGGAAGGCTTCGTCGGGGGATTTGGCAGTGGTACGCAGCCAGTATTCATAGCCCCTGAAGCTGTCGAGCCCCGCGTCTTCGTAGAAGCCCGGTGTGGTATAGATGATCGGGCGCTGACCGTAGTGCTGCTCGACAATGCGGAGCCAGCGGCGCATTTCGTCGCGCACCTCATGACCAGCCGGGCGGCGGTGGGCGCAGGTCGGGGAAAATGCGTTCCATTCCATATCGAGTACGGGCGGCAGCATGCCCTTGCTGCGCGGCACATTGCGGATGAACCAGCGCGCCTGATCTTCCGGCGAGGTGCAGAAGTAATAAAAGTGATAGGCCCCGCGCGCGACGCCCGCCTCGCCCGCACCCCGCCAGTGATCCCGAAATGCTGGGTCCACGAGATCGCCGCCCTCTGTTGCTTTGAGAAACGCGAAATTCACGCCGTTGCGCCGCGCTTGCGCCCAGTCGATGCTCGTCTGGAAGCGCGCGGCGTCAATGCCATGTACGCCATAACGGTCGGGGCTCTGGCGGCCGAAATCGACTGGATCGGCATCACGGAAGTTCGGAGCGACAGGCTCCCCGAGCGGGATTGCGCGCTCGCCACTCCCGCAGGCTGCCAGCGCCGTAAGGAAGAGCAGGGCGAGCAACGTACGAAGGGTCACAGGGGTATCCGTCTGGCGATGAAGGCGAGATTGTTGGCGGGCATCTGGCGCACTTCCTGGTCTAGTCCTGCGGAGGTCAGTACCTCATTCACCCAGTCATCATCTTTGTAGCCGATGGCTGGATCGGCAGCGCGCAGCTCCGCGTCAAACTGGGCATCGCCCTCGGACGTGAGCTCGCCCGCGCGCAGGAACGGGCCATAGACCACGAAAACACCGTCGTGCGTGAGGGCTTTGGCAGCCTCGGTCAGTAAAATGAGCGCTGCGGCCTGCGGGATGAGGTGCAGCAGATTGCCGATGTAGATCAGATTAAAAGGTGCATGGGCAGCGGCCCACCCTGGCGCGGTGGCGTTCAGATACTGCGCGGGGCGCAGATTGGGCAGGCCAGCTTCGGCGGCGTAGGCGTCGATGCTGGCGCGGCGCTCGGGTGCGATCTCGGTCGGGTGCCATTCGACGCCGGGCAGGGCGGTTGCGAGGGCAAGGATGTGCTGGCCCGTGCCTGATGCGATCTCGAGCGCACGGCCCTGCGCGGGCCCGATTTCGCACAGCAATGCGGTGATCGCGGGCGCGTTTCGCTCCGCCGAGGGCGCGAAGAGGCGTGCGCCGTCGAGCGGGGTGGCGATGCTGGCGCTGGCGGGCAGGCGGCTCATACGCGCAGACGGTCCGGGCGTAGGGCGGCGACCGCGGCCGGATCAACAGCGGGCACGCGGCCAGCCACGAGATCGGCCAACAGGGCGGAGGCGGCCGGGGAAGTCTGGAAGCCATAGCCGCCCTGGCCCGCGCACCAGACAAACTCCGGCACCTCCGGATCGCGGCCCAGCACGAGCGTGCGGTCGGGAGCGAAACTGCGCAGGCCGGCCCATGTAGCGATGGGGCGGGTTACGGGCTCCGTCACAGTGTTCTGGTAGCGGTCGAGGCCTTCGGCGAGGGTCATGTCGTCGGCGTAGGCATCGTGCGGATGTGTCACGACCTCTTCGGCGGGGGAAACGAGCAGCGCGCCTGCGTCAGGCTTTGCGTACCATGTCTCGCCGGGGCCAAAGAAGATGGGCCAGCGCGACGTATCATGCCCGCCCGGTGCTGCCAGCCGCGCCATGGAGCGGCGGTGCGGCACGATGCCGAGCGGCGTGACGCCCGCGATGCCCGCCACCAGATCGGCCCACGCACCCGCGGCATTGACCAGCGTAGTGGCGGTGTATTCTTCGCCCGCCTGCACATGCCAGCCCATGGCATCGTGGCGGATGGCGGTCACGGTCGCGTCGGTGATTATCTGGCCGCCGTTGGCACGCAGAATACGGATGAAATCCTGCATCAGCCGGTCGGTGTCGATGTCGAAGGCGGGGGCATGATAGGCGGCGAGCGCAGTCTTTTTCGGATCCAGGATCGGCACCAGATCGCGGGCCTCCGCAGGCGTGATCTGGTCCACGCCCATGCGGGCGACATCGGCGTGGAAAGCTTCCGCATTGTCGGCCTCCGCAATGATCAGTAGGCCACGCTGGCTGAGGTATTCGCCTTCGTTGAAGTAGGCCATGCTGGCGCGGTTGAGCGCTTGCACGGAGGGCGCACCGTAGTTCTCCTCAATCAGCGCGGCGGAGCGGCCGGAGGCGTGATAGCCAGTGGCATGCTCCATCTCGAGCACTGTGACTTTTGCATCCGCAGAGAGCCGCGCTGCGGCGGAGAGACCGGCGATGCCGCCGCCAATGACGAGGATGTCGCTCATTGTTCTTCCGCCCGGTCCGTGGCTGGAGGTGGCGCAGGCACCAGACTGGCGAGCTCGGCGTAAAGCTCTGGTGTGATCGAATAATCCATCGCGGCAAGGGAGGGTTCAAGCTGGGACGCAGACCGTGCGGAGATGATGGGCGTCGGGCCGGTGGAATGCGCTGCAGCCCAGGCGACCGCAAGCGTGGCGGGATGGAGCCCCTCACGCGCTGCGATCTCGCCCAGTTCAATCGCTGCATCGTGCATATGCGCGAAGCGGTAACGCGCGGCATAGCTTTCATCCTCGGTCAGACGACCGGCGCCGCCGCCAGCGTATTTGCCTGTCAGAAGGCCACCGCCGAGGGGCGAATAGGGCGCGCAGAGCATCCCATAGTCTTGCGCCATCGGTAGGATCTCGACCTCTGCCTGCCGCTTGACCACGTTGTACATGGGCTGGATCAGCGTGATTTTCAGCTCGAAGGTCGCCGCGATATGGGCCGCCTTCGCGGCCTGCCATGCGGCGAAGTTGGAGATGCCCACATAGCGGATGATGCCCTTGTTTTTCAGCTCCGCGAGGGCCTCGAACGTGATGCGCATATCTGTCTCCGCATCGTAGCGGTGCAGGTAGAGCGCGTCGATTACGTCGGTGTTCATGCGCTGACGCGATGTCTCGGCGCTGTTCAGGATCGTCTCGCGGGTGGAGCCGCCCTCGAAGGCCGATTTTGTGGCGATGATCAGGCGGTCGCGGTGAGGAGCAGCCATCTCGCCCAGCAGGATCTCGGAGGCTCCGTTTGTGTAGACATGGGCGGTGTCGAAATGGGTGATGCCTGCGGCAAGGGCGGCATCGAACATGGCCTGGGAGGCATCACGGTCGGCGCGTCCGCCGAACTGCATGGTGCCGAACGCGAGGCGGCTGGCGGGGGTGCCGTCGGGGCTGGTGAGGAGATCTGTCATAGTCATTTTCTGGCATGGGGGATGCGCGCACGCAACGGTTAATGGGACGCAGGCGGCAGGGCGCCGAATCGAGTGCTAAGGGCATTGTTTCGAAGCAGAGGAGGGTACTCTGCTTGCAGGGGTCATACACCCCCCGGTGACAGGTGGCTCGCGCGGGCAGGATTAATGCTGCGCGCGCAGCCAGGGATTAATGGCGGTTTATACTCCGCCTTTCTCCACGGCGCGCTTGTAGGCAGGGCGGGCCTCACAGGCGTCGACGAAGGCGGCGAGCTTCGGATATGTCGCCCGTCGTTCCAGCCGCATGGCGATCTGGGCGGGGAAGCTCAGCATGATATCGGCGGCGCTGAGATCATCGAGGACGAAGTGGCCGGAGGGGCGCAGGATGCTTTCCATATAGCCGAAATGATTGTCGAGCTCGGACTGGATGCGCGGATGCAGTGGCGTGCCGGCATCGCCCAGACGGCCCACATAAAGATTGAGCAGGATCGGCGTCATGGCGGAGCCTTCGGCGAAGTGCATCACCTCAAGGTGCCGGTTGTACTCAGGGGTGCCTGCCTGCGGGATCATCTGCGGAGCAAATTTTGCGCAGAGCACTTCCGTAATGGCGGCGCTTTCAATGATGACTTCGCCGTCCATCTCGATCATCGGGGATTTGCCCAAGGGATGGAGCGCCAGCAGCTCCGGCGGCGCGAGATTGGTTTTCGCGTCGCGTGTGTGAACGACGAAATCATAGGGTTGCCCGATCTCTTCGAGAAGCCAGAGGATGCGGAGCGAGCGGGACCTGTTGAGGTGATGAAGTTTGATCATGGGCGGAGCTTAGGGG
>JAGXHD010000074.1 GCA_024636395.1 Sulfitobacter sp. | reverse complement strand
TTCAGTTCTTTCTCCGCATCGGCCAGCCAAACCACATTTCCCAATGCGTCTGTCGTCACAGGTTCCTCGACCGCCTGCTCGGTGCTGGTGGTTGTATCCGAATGTTTCTTCATCGGTTTGGGCGCGTGCCCGCCGTGGTGGCTAGCCCCGGCTTCGTCGTTGAACTCGAAATCATCGCGGAACATGTGCAGGAGATGCTCCTCCAGCCCCATGACCAGCGGGTGAACCCATGTATCGAAGAGCACATTCGCACCCTCGAAACCCATCTGTGGCGAATAGCGGGCGGGGAAATCCTGTACGTGGACGGGGGCGGAAATGACGGCGCAGGGGATGCCCAGACGCTTGCCGATATGACGTTCCATCTGAGTGCCGAGGATCATCTCGGGCTGAAGTGCCTCAATGGCGGCTTCGACTTCGAGATAATCGTCGGTGATCAGCGCCTCGAGCCCGTACTCCTTGGCCAGCGTCCGGATCGGCCGCGCGTACTCGCGGTTGTAACAGCCCATTCCGGCGACTTCGAACCCCATCTCGTCACGTGCAAACCGCGCGGCGGCGGCTACATGCGTACCGTCACCAAAGATGAACACCCGCTTGCCGGTGAGATACGTGCTGTCGACCGAGCGGCTCCACCATTGCTGGCGGGATTGCTGCATGTCGACGGTGGAGGTGCTGCCCGAAAGTTTGCGTACTTCAGCGATGAAATCATTGGTAGCGCCGACGCCGATGGGCACGACCCTTGTGTAAGGCTGGCCAAAGGTTTTTTCGCAATAGCGCGCGGCGCTCTCGCCCGTCTCGGGGTAGAGCAGCACGTTGAAATTTGCCTGACCCATTTTGGCGATGTCAGAGGGGGTGGACCCCATGGGCGCGGTCACATTGACCTCGATCCCCATCTCATAGAGCAGGTTGGTGATTTCCTGCACGTCGTCGCGGTGCCGGAAGCCAAGGGCCGTAGGGCCGATGATGTTGCACGACACGCGCTCGGTCTTTTCCATCGGCTTCGCCAGATGGCGCACGATCTGCAGGAATGTCTCGTCTGCGCCAAAGTTTTCCTTGCGCTGGTAGCTGGGCAGTTCCAGCGGGATCACCGGGATTGGCAGGCCCATCGTCTCGGCCAGACCGGCGGGATCATCCTGAATGAGCTCGGCGGTACAGGAGGCGCCGACGATGATCGCCTCAGGCTTGAACCGGTCAAATGCGTCCTGGCAGGCCTTTTTGAACAGACCCGCAGTATCTGAGCCCAGATCGCGGGCCTGGAATGTGGTGTAGGTGACCGGCGGACGGTGATCGCGCCGCTCGATCATGGTGAACAACAGGTCGGCATAGGTGTCGCCCTGAGGAGCGTGCAACACGTAATGCGGACCCTTCATGCCTGTCGCCACACGCATCGCGCCTACATGCGGCGGACCTTCATATGTCCAGACCGTGAGCTTCATGCGCGGGCCTCCGCGAACAGAGGATCAGAGGTGCCGTGATTCAGGATGCCCTTGCGGCGCAGCGGGCGGGCAAAAAGTGCGGCCAGATCACCGGCCTGCTCATAGAAATGGACCGGCGTGAAGACGAGCTCGATTGCCCATTTGGTGCTAAGGCCCTCGGCCTCCAGAGGATTTGCGAGGCCTAGGCCGCATACTGTCAGATCGGGGCGCAATTCGCGGCAGCGCTCGAGCTGTAGATCCACATCCTGCCCCTCGGAGATCTGCGGGCCTTCAGGCAGCAAATCCAGATCCGGACCGTGGAGTGCGTCATGGATGTAAGGCGAGCCGACTTCGAGCGGGGTCATGCCGCATTCGCGCGCGAGAAAGCGGGCGAGGGGGATTTCCAGCTGGCTGTCGGGGAAGAAGAAGACTGTCTTGCCTGTGAGTGTCTCGGCGGCGGCGGCCACGGCTTGGCGGGCGCGGCGGCGGGGCGCTTCAGTCACCTGATCGAACAGTGCGCGGTCCACGCCAAATTCCTCGGCTACGGCGGCGAGCCAGGCGGTGGTGCCTTCCTCTCCGAGTGGGAAAGGCGCCGCAATATGACGAGCGCCGCGGCGCTCCAGTGCGGCATGGGTATCGCTAAGGAACGGCTGAGCGAGCGCAAACACGGTGTTGCTGCCAATGCCCATTTCATCATCAATGTTGCGTGCGGGTAGGACGCGGACGGGGCCGATGCCCATGGCGTCCAGCAGGCCCAGCATCTGATCCTCGACCACATCGGGCAGCGCGCCGACGACGAGTAATTCGCGTGCGTCCGACGCCGGCAGCACGGGAACCATGGAGGCAAGGCACGCGTCCTCGCCTTGGGTGAACGTCGTCTCGATGCCGGAGCCGGAATATTCCAGCACGCGAACTTTGGGAGCGAATTCTTTTGTGAGACGCTCTGCAGCGCGGCTCAGATCCAACTTGATGACCTCGGAAGGGCAGGAGCCCACGAGGAAGAGCTGGCGAATGTCAGGGCGGCGTGACAGAAGGCGCGCGACTTCGCGGTCGAGTTCTTTGTGCGCATCGTTCAGTCCTGCAAGATCCGATTCTTCGAGAATCGCCGTGCCGAAACGTGGCTCTGCGAAAATCATCACACCAGCTGCCGATTGCAGCAGATGCGCGCAGGTGCGCGATCCCACGACAAGGAAGAACGCATCCTGAATCTTGCGGTGCAGCCAGATGATTCCGGTCAGTCCGCAGAAAACTTCCCGCTGGCCGCGCTGCTTTAGAATCGGCGAGGTACGGCAGCCGAGTGTGGGGGCTGCAGGGGTCAGATCGTTCATGCCGGGACGCTCGATTGTAGGCGTGCGACACGCAGCTTCCACAGGAACTGACCTGCGTTCACCACATAAGTGATGTAGGCGGCAAGCGTGATGAACATCAGCGTCAGCGGTTCGATAGACCCTGTCAAAAGGCCATAAAGATAAAGGGTATGCAGGGCGATCACGATAAAGCTAACCGCATCTTCCCAGAAGAAACCGGGAGCGAAAAGATACTGGCCAAAGACCACTTTTTCCCAAATTGCGCCCGTTATCATGATGATGTATAGTGCTGCGGTTTTCATCAGGATCGATACGGTCGCGGCAACATAGCCTTCGCCCGTTGTGATGTAGCGAACGACCAGCACGATAGAGACCAGAAAAATCAGGAACTGTACTGGCGCGAGAATGCCCTGAACCGTGGTCCAGACTGTTGCATCACGCCGCTTGCGCTGTTCGGGGGTGTAGAGCGGTTTAGGCTTTGCGGACGAGTGCATGGCGCTTCCTCAGGTTTCTTCTCAATATAAGAAATCTGACACCGAAAATCGCATGTGTCAACTTTGATTTACACATTTAGATCTTATTGTAATCCAGTTCAAAATCCTTTAATGCCAATAAAATATACAAAAAATCATGTTTCTTGGATTATATGTCAATAATAATTGACAACGTACGAGGTCAGATAGACCATTGTGGTGATCACATTGGAGACATTCGGTTTTCATGATGTTCAAGTCGCGAGGCGAGATTCGATGCCAGTTCATAACATAGACAACGGGCCGCAGTCCCTGCCAGACATGGGAGGGATTGCGCGGCAGGTGCTGTCTGTTTTGTCGAGCGAGTTGCGCCTGATTTATCCTGACATGCCACCGCGGGCCCTGGTTCAGTATCTCGAAGAGATGCAGGACGCCATGCGGGTAACCGATGCTCGCCGGATAACCCTCTTGCTGAACCGGATGCGCAGGAGCGGCATACGCGACGCAGACATCGCAGACTTCTATATACCCGTTGTCGCGCGCCGTCTGGGCGAAGGATGGACCAACGATAGTCTTGATTTCGCCGAGGTGACCATAGGGATGTCGAACCTGCAAACCATGCTGCGTGAACTTGATAGCAGCTGGTGTATGCCGGACCGCGCGCCTTTCGGAACATTGGGTGAGATTTGCATCATTGTGCCGCGGGGTGTGCAGCACTCATTGGGGGCGAACATTCTTGCGGGCCAGATGCGGCGCGCAGGCTATGACGTGCACTTTGGCAACGATCTGCCGCTCGACCAAATCGCAAAATTTGTCAGCTCGCCTGCGACGATGGGCATAATGCTGTCGGCTACCGTATGGGAAAGCCTTGATTTCTTGCGATCCGTCGTTAAGAGCATTCGCCACGGCAATCCATGGGCGCCGGTTTTGATTGGCGGTAATGTTTTGGAACGGAATTGCGATGTCAGCGCTGAGATTGGTGCGGATTATGCAACTAACGATTGGCAAAGCGCAGTGAGTTTTTGCTCAAATCGTGTTCAGCGGTGATGCAGGGCTTTCAGGAGACATGGACAAGTGGCTTTGTGCCACAGATCTCGCCCGATCTCGTAAACGAGATCATTGCGCGCCTTGCCGATCTGGGTCTCGTTATTTCAAGCGATGGTGAGATCCTTGGCGTCATTGCCAACCCCAACTTCCGGCCAAAAGACGGGATCAGCCGTTTTGAAGGCAGGCGTATTGCAGAAACCCTTGCGCCGGAAAGCATCGACAAATTCGCGTTGCGACTGGCGGCATTCCTCGCAGACCCAAGCAAGACCCGCGCGGTCGAAGTGAACCATGTCATGGAAGGGCTGCAGAAAACCCTGCCCGTGCGCTATAATTTTCACCAGATCGGTGAAAGCGACAAAATTCTGCTTCTGGGCCGTGACTTGCGCCCGATCGCGGAAATGCAGCAGCAGGTTATCGCAGCTCAACTCACGCTGGAGAGTGATTATGAGGCGCGCCGCGAACACGATATGCGTTTTCGGGTTCTTATGGCCTCCGTCGAAGATGGCATGATCTATGTCTCGCTGCCGGGGGGAACGATCACCGATTGCAACGCAGCCGCCCGTGGTCTTCTGGGTAAGCAGGGGGGAGATCTGGTGGGAAGCAAGCTGGATCAGGTGTTTGACAGCAAGGATACTGCCAACATCGTCGAGCATCTGATCGGACTGAGCAACGAGGGACCCAAAGCAAAGACTATGCTGCGCGCGCGCAGCCCGGGCCGCACGGTCATTATGCACCCGGTTTTGTTTCGCAGCGGTGGTGATCAATCGATGTTGTGCCGGGTTGTTGCAGGTGCGCCAGAGCCGCTCAAATCCACTAGTTTGCAAGATAGTCTGACCGGTCTGTATGAACGCAGCAGCGATGCGATCGTGTTTATCAATGCCGCCGGTATCATCCTGAGCGCCAATGAAGGTTTTCTCAACCTTGCTGACGTGACGCACGGGATCGCACTAAAGGGCCGCTCCATCGTTGATTTTCTTGGGCGGGGCACCGTTGATCTCAACGTCATGCTCGAAAACGCGGCACGCAGTGGGAACATGCGGGCCTACGGCACAAGGGTCACAGGCGAGTTTGGTGCAGAGCGAGCTGTCGATGTATCGACGACGCATGTGCAAACGGGAGCAGCGCCTGTTTTCGCTCTGGTCTTGCGCGACACAAGTCGCAAGGAAGCGATGCAGGCCGAGCCGCAACAACTGGGGAAGGTCGATAGCCAATCAGTGGTGGAACTGATCGGCAGCCAGTCCTTGCGTGACATCGTCGCCAGGACGACAGATGTGGTGGAAAAGCTGTGCATCGAGACGGCTGTCGAGCTGACGTCGAACAACCGGGTGGCCGCAGCCGAGATGCTAGGCCTGTCGCGTCAATCGCTATATGTCAAACTCCGCAAATACGGGTTGTTGAAAGTCGACACCGACGACTGAGGCAGTGACGAGGGCATCGTCAAGTTGCGGGCCGCCTCAAAAGCCGGTACGTGGACGTATGACCAAATCCAAGCAATCTGGTGCCTTTTCAGGCCACCGTTTTCCATCTGAGATTATTGCATACGCCGTCTGCGCCTATCATCGATTTCCCATGAGCTTGCGCGATGTCGAGGATCTGTTAGCCGCACGCGGTGTTGTGGTCAGCTACGAGACCATCCGCGCTTGGGTTGCGAAATTCAGGTCACAATATGCC
>JAGXHD010000073.1 GCA_024636395.1 Sulfitobacter sp. | reverse complement strand
GGCGGTGAATTCAGCGCGGACCTCAACGGGGGGGCGCAGCGTGATCTCCAGCCCGTCCTTGAGCGCCGGATCGGGTTTGCCGAAGAAGCGGTCTGCCTCTGCCGCGTCGAACCCGGCGATCTGCACCGCCTCCATCCAGGCACTCACCCGGTCAGCTTTCTTGATCTGCTTTTTGATGGCAGGGGGCACCTTCGCGGGCAAGCCAAAGCGGATATGCACTGCGGCCTCCAGCCGTTCGTCCAGTGCGCCGTACCCGGGACCTACAGCGGCCTTCACCGGCGAAATCATATCACCGATCACGTATTCGGGGGCATCGTGGAGCAACGCCGCCAGCCGCCATCTCGCCGGAGCATGGGGTGCGATCCGACCGAAAATCGTTTCCACCAGCAAGGAATGCTCCGCCACGGAATAGGCGAAATCGCCATAAGTCTGCCCGTTCCAGCGCGCGACAAAGGCAAGACCATGTGCGATATCCTCTATCTCGATATCTACTGGGGTCGGATCAAGCAGATCGAGCCTGCGGCCAGAAAGCATTCGCTGCCACGCACGGGGTTGCTGCGCCATATCTGCCTCCGCGTTACGCCAAAGCGCGTTTGGTTCCGAAAATATACTTTGGAACATAGTGATAGCGGGACCGTTCTTCCCTCGACAAGGAGAAAACGATGAAAACCGCTTTGATTACATTTGCTACGGTAGCCGCGCTGGCAACATCTGCTACCGCCCAAGAAGTCTGCATGAGCGCGTCCGAGCTGCAATCGTCGTTGATTGACTGGTACGGGGAGCGCCCCGCCGCAAACACTTCTGACGACAATACGCGCCTTTGGGTGTCCGACGCGACCGGCTCTTGGACCTTGGTTCGTACGCTGGCGGATGGTAACGCATGCGTAGAGGCGCAGGGGCAGAACTGGAATGCGGACATAGACACTCAGGAAATGCTTGCCGCCATTCAGGCCCGCACCGAAGGCTGAGGCAATTCGCCCGTTCGCACACATGTGCTGCTGATTGCGAAAAGTACTTAGCGGTGATATGCGCGCTCCAACAAGTTTTTAAGGAGCGCCACAATGGCCAACGACTATATTGTGAAAGACATCAACCTTGCTGCCTATGGCCGCAAGGAACTCGACATTGCAGAGACTGAAATGCCCGGGCTGATGGCGCTTCGTACGGAATACGGTGCCGAGAAGCCGCTCAAAGGAGCGCGCATCGTCGGCTCCCTGCATATGACGATTCAGACTGCTGTTCTTATCGAAACACTTGTCGAGCTAGGCGCTGATGTGCGCTGGGCCTCGTGCAATATTTTCTCGACCCAAGACCACGCCGCTGCGGCAATTGCTGCGGGCGGCACACCCGTATTCGCGATCAAAGGCCAATCGCTCGAAGAGCACTGGGACTATCTCGACAAGTCGTTCATGTTCCCCGAAGGCCCGAACCTCATCCTCGATGATGGTGGTGACGCGACGCTTTACGTGCTTCTGGGCGCGCGTGCGGAAGCTGGCGAGGAAGTTATTCCCGTCCCGACCTCCGATGAAGAGGTCGTGATCAAGGCGCAGATCAAGAAGCGCATGGAAGCCAGCCCGGGCTGGTTCACCAAAATGCGCGATCAGATCGTCGGTGTGTCCGAAGAGACGACGACCGGCGTTCACCGCCTCTACGATCTGTTCAAGCAGGACCAGCTGCCCTTCCCTGCGATCAACGTGAACGATTCCGTGACGAAGTCGAAATTCGACAACAAGTACGGCTGCAAAGAGAGCCTCGTCGACGGTATCCGCCGCGCGACCGACACGATGATGGCGGGTAAGGTCGCTGTTGTGATGGGCTACGGTGATGTGGGCAAAGGCTCTGCCGCGTCCCTGCAAGGCGCCGGTGCGCGCGTGAAAGTCACAGAGGTTGATCCGATCTGCGCGCTGCAGGCCGCGATGGACGGTTTCGAGGTCGTTTTGCTGGAGGATGTCGTTTCGACCGCCGATATCTTCATCACCACGACCGGCAACAAGGACGTGATCCGCATTGAGCACATGCGCGAGATGAAGGATATGGCCATCGTCGGAAACATTGGCCATTTCGACAACGAAATTCAGGTGGCCGCCCTGAAAAACCACAAATGGACCAATATCAAGGAGCAAGTGGACATGATCGAAATGCCCAACGGGCATCGCCTGATCCTGCTATCCGAGGGTCGTTTGCTCAACCTTGGGAACGCCACAGGCCACCCGTCGTTCGTCATGTCCGCATCCTTCACCAATCAGGTGCTGGCGCAGATGGAGCTTTGGATGCGCGGCGATCAGTATAAGAATGAGGTCTATATTCTGCCCAAGCACCTTGATGAGAAAGTTGCCCGCCTGCATCTCGACCGGATCGGAGTGAAGTTGAGCAAGCTCGACCCAGAGCAGGCGGCCTATATCGGCGTGTCGCCAGACGGTCCGTTCAAGCCGGATCACTACCGCTACTAACAGCGCGATGAGCGACGAATATCCTTACAAGCGCCGCCCGGTTCTCCACTGGGTGGCGCTTCTGAGTTTTATCATAGGCGGCAGCTCTTTTGGCGCATGGCAGGCCATGGTGCATCCCGATACCCCGCTGTCGCCCGAATGGAATCCGCTGCAGCCGCTGGTGATCACTCAGCCGGTTACAGCGCTCACGCCGTGGAAATTACGCCGCGCGCTGGGCGATGATAAGACGTGCCTTGCCGCGCTGGATACGGGCGCCACTGCAAGCAGGCAGCCCGATCTCGTGGAGGGTGCAGAATGCAGCATCGCGCCCCGGGTCACGCTCAGGGCTGCGGCAGGCGCCCAAATCGCCCCTGTCCATACGCGTTGCCAAACAGCCTTGCGCCTCGCCATGTGGACCGAGCACGGCCTTCAACCCGCCGCACGGGAGATCTTTGGCCAAGATATCGCGCAGATTGAGCATTTCTCGAGCTATGCGTGCCGCGCGATCCGCACCACATCTGCAAGCACCGGCCGGATGAGCACCCACGCAACTGCCGACGCGATCGATATCAGCGGGTTCGAGCTGGCGGATGGCACCCGGATCAGCCTGTTGCGCGATTGGGAGGGGTCGGATCAGAAGTCTGCATTCCTCCGGCGCGCCAACACCACAGCATGCAAATGGTTTCGCGTTACCTTGGGCCCCGAATATAACAGCCTGCACGCAGACCATTTCCACCTCCAGCATACCGGCTTTGGATTGTGCCGCTAGGCAAGGTGAAATGGCGCGCAAGAAATCCTTTTGCTCACTAATAATTTCAGACTAGGCTCTCGCCGGAGACTGGCAGCAGAGCCCAGTCAGAATAAACAGGGAGTAGACGACATGGGAAAGCGCGACGAGTGGATCGCTAAATACGCGGAAGATTTGAAAGGTAAATGTGGCATGGAGCCTGATATGGCGCTGCTGACCAAGGTCACGATCGGCTGTGGCCCTTCCATCTATAATTCTGACGCACAGACTGTAGCGGGCAGCCAGGAAGCCGAGCTGGAAACGGTCAAGAACAACTTCCTCATCAAAAAGCTGGGCCTGCCAGACGGCCCCAACCTGATGGAAGCGATCCATTCCGTGATCGAGACCTATGGCAAATCCGAGCGCAACAAGTACCGCGCGGTTGTCTATTACATGCTGACCAAACATTTCGGCAAAGAAGCGGTTTACGGCTGAACACGTCGAAAGACGAGCAACAGAAACGCACGCTTGGTTAAGCGGGCGTTTCTTTTTTTAGTTGAATTTAGAGTACTGTTTTCTTGCGAAAAAACAGCAAGACAGCTATCCATGTCTTACGGTCAGTACGGCCAGAACATATTTCGAATACGTGTGCCGGGGTTTAGGGAGCGCACGGGGTGAGAAGGGTTCTGGTAGGGGTGCCAGAACCCTTTTTCGTTTCAGTTCGCCGTTTTTCCTAACTCACAAACGATCTTCCACTCTTGCGCCGTTACAGGCTGCACGGATAGGCGGGACATGCGTACAAGTGCCATGTCGGTCAGTCGTGAGTCCGATTTTACCATGTCCAATGTCACCGGCGCAACAAACGGACGCTGGGCGCGAATGTCGACGCACTCCCAGCGGTCATCATCCGTGGTGCTGTCCGGATGGGCGGCAGCGCAGACTTCTACAATGCCGACGATCGCTTTCTCTTTTTGGGAATGGTAAAAAAAGCCCAGATCGCCGACCGCCATATCGCGCATGAAGTTACGCGCCTGATAATTGCGCACGCCGTCCCATTCCTCGCCCGCATCGCCCTTGGCCACCTGATCATCCCAGCCCCAGACGGACGGTTCAGACTTGAACAGCCAATAGTTCATTAGCCGATCACCTTTTTCCACTCGGTCAGCGTTACGCTTTCGAACAGACCGGCCTTTGCGTAGGGGTCATTTTCGGCCCAGGCCTCCGCAGTTGCCATGTCCGGCACATCGAGCACGATCATGGAGCCGCACATGCCGCCCGCCGTATCAATCAGCGGCCCGGCCAGATGCACGTGGTCCGTGCTTTTGAGGTAGTCCACATGCGCAGGGCGGTTTTCCATCCGAACGTTCAGCGATTCAGGTTTGTCATGGGCCATCAGGCAAACAAGCATATTATTCTTCCTTTAAAGGTCGGGTCAGGAGGCTGTGCACAGCCGCCTTCACATCTAGCGTTTTATCGAGCAGTCCGGCAACGGCCATCGTGATCGGCATATCAAGCCCCGCGTCACGCGCGACCTGCGCCACTGCCATGGCGGTGGCAGCTCCCTCAACCGTCGTGCTCGCATCAAATACTTCGCCTCGCCCGAGGCTGAGGCCAAGCCGGTAATTCCGTGACCCTTCCGATGTGCAGGTCAGTGTAAGATCCCCGAACCCCGACAACCCCGCAAGCGTGTCGGGGTCAGCACCGCGATGCGCCGCCATCCGCTGCATT
The DNA here is from genome assembly GCA_024636395.1 of Sulfitobacter sp. Lineage (GTDB taxonomy): Bacteria > Pseudomonadota > Alphaproteobacteria > Rhodobacterales > Rhodobacteraceae > JAGXHD01. Next base: position 11,221 of record JAGXHD010000073.1, on the reverse strand, counting down.
TCGGCGTAGCCACGGGTCATGAGCGCGGCACGCGCGCTTTCCCCCATACCCGCACCCATCGCTGTGCCGCAGGCAATCGCGACCACGTTTTTCAGCGCGCCGCCCAGCTCCGCACCCACAGTATCAGTGGTGCGGTAGAGACGCAGCGTCGGCGTGGTCAGCTCTTTTTGCAGCCGCCGGGCATCGTCTTCGTCTGCCGTGGCCAGCGTGAGCGCGGTGGGCAGCCCGCGGGCTATGTCTGCGGCAAAGCTGGGGCCGGTAAGGATAGCCGACCGCGCACCGGGGACTTCCTGCTCGATGATCTGGACAGGCCCCGCGCCGGTGCTGAGCTCGATTCCCTTGCAACAGGCAACCAGCGCTTTGCCGTCCAGCATCGTCGCGTGATCGCGCACGAAACCGCGCAGCTTTTGCATCGGAAGAGCGAGCAAGATCGTGCCGGCGCGCAGCGCTTGCGTCAGGTCATCGGTGACCTGCAACGCATCCGGAAACGGGCAACCGGGCAGGCGCAGCGTGTTTTCCCGCGACCTTGGCATATCGCGCACATCCCGCGCCCAAAGGGTCACGGCGTCCTGCCCCGCCAGCGAAATCGCCAGCGCCGTCCCGAAAGCGCCCCCGCCCAAAACACTGATGTTCATGCCTTCGCTCCCTTTTTGCCGCTGCCCAACATGGCGGGCGCACTGTGGTCAAGCGGCCAACGCGGGCGCGCGGACAGGCCCATGTCATCCGGTGCGCGCCTGTCCTTCTGCTCCAATGCCGCATAGGCGATCATGGCGGCATTATCTGTGCACAGCGCCAGCGGCGGTGCGATGAACCCCGCCCCAAATTCAGCGGCAACACTGGCGAGTGCGTCCCGTATCGCCATATTCGCGGCCACGCCGCCCGCAACGCAGATGCTGGGGCTTTGCGTGAGTGCTACATAGTCCGTCAGCGCGCGGCGGGCCTTTTCCGCAAGGACATCCACAATCGCGGCCTGAAATCCTGCAGCCAGATCGGCCTGATCTCTTGCCGCCAATGTGCTGTTCACCAGCAGGCTATCGCGCTGGCGCAGCACGGCGGTCTTGAGGCCGGAGAACGACATATCGCAGCCCGTGCGGTCCAGCAGCGGGCGGGGCAATCTGAACCGTTTTGCATCCCCCTCACGCGCCCGGACCTCGATCGCGGGGCCGCCGGGCTGGGGCAGTCCGATCAGTCGGGCGACCTTGTCGAAGGCCTCTCCCGGCGCGTCATCGATGGTGCCACCAAGGCGCCGAAACTCATCCGGTCCGGACACGATCAGGAACTGGCAATGCCCGCCCGACACCAGCAGCATCAGATAGGGATACGCCACCCGGTCCGTGAGGCGCGGCGTGAGCGCATGGCCCGCCAGATGATTCACCCCGTAAAGCGGCAGTCCGCGCGCAAGCGCGATCCCCTTGGCACACATCACGCCCGAGACCACACCACCGATCAGCCCGGGCCCCGCTGTCACGGCCACCGCGTCAATATCGTCCAACCCAAGCTTTGCTTGTTCCAGCGCTTGTACCACGCAAATATCGAGCTTTTCGGCATGCGCGCGTGCCGCAATTTCTGGCACGACACCGCCAAAATCAGCATGTAGCGCGGTCTGGCCCATCACGACGGATGACAGAACATCCGCCGCGCCTGGGTGACCGCGCACGATTGCGGCAGCCGTATCGTCACAGCTGCTTTCAATGCCAAGGATCGTCAGCGTTGTCATGTGCGGGTCGTTTCCGTTGCGGCGGGGCTCTTGTGGAGCTAACACTTAGCCGTCCGGCAAACAATCCTGAGAGCGTCACGCGGCCAATGGCTCTGCCTACCCTCCTGCTTACCCGCCCCAGCGAGAGCGCCGAGGCCTTCGCAGCGACGCTCGATCCTGCCGCGCGCGCGGCAGTGCATATTTTGATTGCGCCATTGATGGATATCGCGGGGACGGGCGTTGCTGTCGCGCTCGAAGCGGGAGAGGGCGCGATTTTCACCTCCGCCAATGGTGTCCGGTTTGCACCGGATGGCGGCGGGCGAAGGGCGTTCTGTGTCGGATCGCAAACGACAACGCGTGCAGAGGCGCGGGGCTGGCAGGCCGTTCAGGCGGGTGACACCGCAGAGCAACTGGTCAAGACCCTGCGCGCCCAGCCGCCGGGCTTGCCGCTTTGGCATCTCGGAGGCGAGCATACCATCGGAGATATTGCCGAAAAGCTGAGCGCAGACGGTATCCCGACCTACCATCTGACACTTTACCACCAAAGGCTTTTGTCTTTGCCCAGCGCGGCGCTGCTGGCGCTCGGTGCGCCGTGTATTTTGCCCGTATTCTCGCAACGCACGGCGCAAAGCCTTGTAGAGCAGGCCGGAAATCAACTTTCCCATGCGAATGTCATCGCGTTGAGCGAATCTGTAGCGGTGCCGTTCGACGGAAAAACCACCGCAAAATGCCTTATATTGCCCGCACCTCAGGCCATATATATGCGCAAAGCCGTTGAAAACCTGTGCTTGACACTCAGCTTGCCTTGAGGGGCCTGCGGATGCCAGCTAAGCTGTCAAAGCTGTCCCTGTGTTGAAGGGAAGAATCGAAAAGGTAAGTGTCGTGGCAACATCTAAGAAAACCGGGCCGTCCAAAAGCAAATCAGCGAAAACCAACGCGGACGATCCAAAGATTGAAGATGCTGTCATCTTAGAAGGCGAAGGTGCCAAAGACGCACCATCAGAGACAAAGCCAGAAGATACCAAGCCATCCGAGGCCACCGATAAAGAAGATGCGAAGCCGGTTGCCAGCGCAGACATCGTGACGAAATCCTCTGATGAGCCCACCAAGCCAGAGCCAACAACGCAAGATCTCGACACGGAAGACCCCGCTGAGCAAAAGCCCGACGCGGATGTCGCAGAAACGGCAGAGAAACCAGCCGAAGCTGTCGGGCCAGAGAAAGCGCGGCCGGACGCCAACGCCGCGTCGGGGCGGACTGCGATGCTTCATGGCGCCGAGCCGCAAAAGACAAATAGTTTCCTTCCTCTTGTGTTGGGCGGTGTTGTCGCCGGCGCGCTGGGTTTTCTACTCGCGCAATTCCAAGGTTCTGGAAACGACGGCGCGGATGTTGCAGCACAACTGCGTAGCGATCTGAATAGCCAGCAGGAGCGTATTGCAGCGCTCGAGGTAGAAGACCCTGCTGCCACGGCTGCGCCCGAAGTTGATCTCACTCCGATTGAAGAGCAGCTTGCCGCGTTGGACAGACGGATCGCGGCGCTGGAGGAGCGCCCGGTCGCCACCTTGCCGGACGGGGTGGATGCCGAAGCCTATGCCGCTGACCTGGAGGCGTTGAAAGCAGCGGCTGACGCTCAGCGCAGCGAGATTGAAACGCTTATCGAAAACGCCAGAACCGTCGAGGAAGCCACAGCGGATGCTGCACGCGCTGCCAACGGTCAGGCAGCGATTGCAAAAATTGTATCGGCGATTGATGCAGGCCAGCCTTTTCCCGACGCAGTAGGCACCCTTCAGGACCTGGATTTGGGGGAGGTAGACCCGGCCTTGACCAGCGCTGCGGGGGAAGGTGTCGTGACTTTGAGCACGCTTCAAGCTGAATTCCCAGACCTTGCCCGCAGCGCCTTGAATGCGGCGCGGGCCAGTGGTGCGGGTGAAGGCCAGCAAGGGATCGGGGGTTTCCTGACCCGCTCGCTCGGGGTGCGCTCTGTCGCGCCACGCGAGGGCAGCGACCCAGATGCTGTCCTGTCACGGGCCGAGGCCGCGCTGAAGTCAGGCGATCTTGATGCGACATTGACTGAACTCGATACCCTGCCCGAAGAAGCGCAGGCTGTGTTGGCAGACTGGCGTGCGGCGGCTGATGCCCGCGTGTCCGCCCGCGCCGCGGCCGATGCTTTGGCACAACGCCTGACGGCAGACTAAGGAAAATAATATGCTCTGGTCCCTCATAAAAATCATCTTTTTCTTCTGCGTCGTAGGCGCCATGACATGGGGGGCGGGCTATCTGCTTCAGGCCGAGGGCGGCTTGCAGATCCGCGCCATGGGATACGAGTTGAACCCCGGCCCGTTGGAATCGATCCTGCTGTTGGTTCTGCTGTTGGTTCTCGTCTGGGTCTTGCTCAAGGTACTGGCGCTTCTGGCCGCCACTTGGAAATTCCTGAACGGAGACGAGACCGCCCTGTCGCGCTATTTTGATCGTAGCCGTGAGCGCAAGGGATTTGAGGCGCTGTCGGAGGGCCTGATGGCGCTGGCAAGTGGCGAGGGCCGTATCGCGATGGCCAAGGCCGCGAAAGCCGATAAATACCTCAATAAACCCGAGCTGACCAATCTGCTTACTGCGCAGGCAGCCGAGATGGCAGGCGACACACGCAAGGCCGAGGAGACCTACCGCAAACTTGTTGAGAACGAGCAGACGCGATTTGTGGGTGTACGCGGGATTCTGAAACAGAAACTGGCCGCAGGCGATACGGAAACGGCGCTGCACCTGGCGGAGAAAGCCTTTGCCCTTAAGCCCAAGCACGAGGAAACCGGCGATATCCTGCTGCGCCTTCAGGCGGAAAAGCAGGACTGGACCGGCGCGCGCAAAACCCTGAGTGCCAAGCTGCGCAACGGGCAATTGCCGCGGGACGTTCACAAGCGCCGCGATGCCGTGCTGGCGCTGTCGGAAGCGAAAGACATCCTCGACGACGACAGCTCGATCGAGGCGCGTGAAAGTGCGATTGAGGCAAACCGGCTTTCCCCCGATCTGATCCCGGCTGCCGTTATGGCCGCGCATGGATACATCGCGCAGGGCAAACCGCGCTATGCCACCCGACTGCTGAAAAAAGCATGGGACGCGCGCCCGCATCCTGACCTTGCCGCAGCCTTCGCCGCCATTGCCCCGGATGAAACTCCTGCCGCGCGGATCAAACGCTTTGCCGCTCTTACAAAAGTGCAAACCGAGCATCCCGAGACCAAGATGCTGCTCGCAGAACTGCATATCGCCAACGAGGATTTCCCTGCCGCGCGTCGTGCGCTGGGCACGCTGGTCGAAACAGACCCCGATGCACGCTCCGTCACGCTGATGGCGGTGATCGAGCGGGGCGAGGGGGCTTCGGATACTGTGGTCAAAGGATGGCTCGCACGTGCGATTGCAGTGCCGCGCGGCCCGCAATGGATCTGCGATAATTGCCAGCATATCCACAACGAATGGAAACCGATCTGCGAGAATTGCTCGAGCTTCGATACGCTGGAATGGAAGCGCCCGCCGCTCTCCGAAGTGGCGATGCCCGCAGGCGTTCAGATGCTGCCTCTCATCGTCGGGGCGCTGGAGGACAATACCGGCGCGACAGAAGTGCCGCCTGTTGCCGATGAAGCCGTGATTGAGGATGCCGAGATCGTGGAAGAGGCAGAACTCACAAAAGACGGCGCGAAACAGTAGCACCGGAAAGACATCACGCGCCCGGCTGGGGCGCGTGATGTTTTAGAGTGGTTGTGCCAGGCTGCTTGCAGATACGGCAGCTTCCCCAGAGTATCAGAAATCAAGATTTTCCACATTCAGGGCATTCTGCTGGATAAACTCGCGCCGCGGCTCGACCACATCCCCCATTAGCTTTGTGAACAGATCGTCCGCCTCTGCCATATCTTCGACCCGGACCTGCAACAGCGTACGCGCATCCGGATCGAGCGTGGTTTCCCACAGCTGATCGGGGTTCATCTCACCCAAACCTTTGTAGCGTTGCAGCGACAGACCTTTTTCGCCCTCCGCCAATACTGCACTCAGCAAGTCCATCGGCCCGTTGATCAGCTGGCTGCGATCCTTGCGCACAAGTGTGGCGGGTAGATTGTAGACATCCTGCAAATGTTCGGTGAACGTCCCCGATTTGCGGGCTTCGCCGCCGCGTAGCATCTTGCCATCCAGCGTGCGCACTTCTTCGACGCCGCGCAGGATCCGCGCGAGCTTGATGCCATGATCCTGCGTGATCCGCCCTTGCCAGCCACGCTCGTATTCAAGCGCAATAAGGTCGAGCCGCTTTGCCACCTTGTCGGCCACACCTTGCAGATCCTTGTCGACCGCGCCGGGTACGAAAGCACCTGCAATCGCTGCCTGCTCAAGGATATGGCGCGGATAATGCGTCGGAAAGGCTTCCAGAACGCGGCGCATCTGACGGGCAAACTCGACGACGCGGATCAAATCCTGCCCGCTGATCTCCTCGCCGTTGCCCTGCCGCAGCATGGCACCGTCGATGCCTTGCTGGATCAGGTATTCTTCCATCGCGGCCTGGTCCTTGAGGTAGACCTCGGACTTTCCGCGCGACACTTTATAGAGCGGCGGCTGTGCGATATAGAGATGTCCGTTTTCGATCAGCTGCGGCATCTGGCGGTAGAAGAACGTGAGCAGGAGCGTACGGATATGCGCGCCGTCCACGTCCGCGTCGGTCATGATGACGATCTTGTGGTAGCGCAATTTGGCGATGTTGAACTCGTCGCGCCCGATCCCGGTGCCGAGCGCCATCACCAGATTGCCGATCTCCTGAGAGCCTAACATCCGGTCAAACCGTGCGCGCTCGACGTTGAGGATTTTACCTTTGAGCGGCAGAATGGCTTGGGTCTGGCGGTCGCGCCCCGTCTGGGCGGAGCCGCCGGCTGAATCGCCCTCCACGAGGAAAACTTCGGTCTTGGAGGGATCTTTCTCCGAGCAATCCTTGAGCTTGCCTGCGAGGAAGTTCACATCCATCGCCGTCTTTCGCCGTGTCAGATCGCGGGCTTTGCGTGCAGCCTCGCGGGCGTGTGCTGCCTCGATGATTTTGCTGACTACGATCTTGGCAATCTGCGGGTTTTCCTCGAACCATTCGGCCAGCTTTTCGTTGACCAGACCTTCGACAGCCGGGCGCACCTCGGAGGAAACGAGCTTGTCCTTGGTCTGGCTGCTGAATTTCGGATCAGGCACTTTGACGCTGAGCACGCAGGTCAGTCCTTCGCGGGCGTCATCGCCGGTGAAGGTAACTTTTTCCTTCCTCGCGATGCCGCTGGATTGGGCGTAGTTGTTGATCGTCCGCGTCAGCGCGCCCCGGAAGCCCGCCATATGCGTGCCACCATCGCGCTGTGGGATGTTGTTCGTGAAAGGCAGGACGTTCTCGTGATAGCTGTCGTTCCACCACATCGCCACTTCGACACCGATATCGTCCCGCTCGCCAGTTATGAAAATAGGCTCTGGCAGGATCGACGATTTGTGGCGGTCGAGGTATTTAACGAATTCCTTCACCCCACCATCATAGTAGAGCACCGTTTCAAGCGGCTCTGTCGGCCGTTCGTCACGCAGGATGATCTTGACGCCGGAGTTCAGAAACGCGAGCTCGCGCAGGCGCTTTTCCAGCGTTTCGAACGAGTATTCGAGGTTGGAAAAGGTGGACAACGAGGCGAGAAACCGAACTTCAGTGCCGGTGCGATCCGTCTTACCCAGCGTCTCCAGATGTTTGGTTGTGTAGCCGCCCTCGAAACGCGCGATATGCTCATGCCCGTCGCGCCAGACGCGCAGCTCCAACCAATCGCTCAGCGCATTGACGACCGAGACGCCGACGCCGTGCAGACCGCCGGAGACCTTGTAGGAGTTACTGTCGAACTTGCCGCCCGCGTGTAGCTGGGTCATGATCACTTCGGCAGCGGACACGCCCTCGCCGTCGTGCATTCCCACAGGAACGCCGCGCCCGTTATCGGAGACGGAAACGGAGCTGTCATCGTGGATGGTCACGGCGACATGGTCCGCATGACCGGCCAGCGCTTCATCGATGCCGTTGTCGACGACCTCATACACCATGTGGTGCAGCCCCGACCCATCATCGGTATCCCCGATATACATCCCCGGACGCTTGCGAACAGCCTCCAAGCCCTTGAGAACTTTAATGGAATTTGCACCGTATTCTTCGGGAGCTTGCTCTGTCTCGGACATTGATCTGATCCTGTTATTCAATCGGCTAAATATACGGTTTTCCGCCATGATTGTCACGCGATTGACACAAGATTTTGTGGTTTGCGGCGCGTAACCCTAGGACGCCGGGCTGATCGTCGAAACACCGCCTGTTTCGGTCACCTCAATCACCTGCGCCCGGTCGCCCATGGCCTCGAAAAGCCCGTCTTCCGTGCCTGTCATCCAGGCTTGTGCGCCCAGCGCAACGATCTCGTCATAAAGGGCGGCGCGTCGTCCCGCATCCAGATGGGCGGCCACCTCATCAAGGAGCAAGAGTGGTGCTGCGCCAAAATCAGCGGCGAGTGCGCGCGCGTTGGCCAGAATGAGCGAGACCAGCAATGCCTTCTGCTCACCGGTCGAGCAATCGCGCGCTGCTACCCCTTTTGCAGCATAGACCCCCGTCAGATCCGCGCGGTGCGGCCCGATCAGAGTGCGCCCTGCCGCAAGATCGCGCATGCGGTTATCCGCAAGGGCCGCGCGCATCGCTTCCACATCCTGTGGCATCTCACACTCCAGCGTCAGTGTTGCCGTTGGAAAGGCTGTCTCGGCTGCGTCCTGCGCCTGTGACAGCGCCTCAAGCGCGTGCAGGCGGTTGTGATGGATTGCGACGCCCGTTTCAGCCATTCGCGCCTCGAGTGCGCTGTACCAGGATGGCTCGCGCACCATATCCTTGAGCAGGCGATTGCGTTCGCGCATCGCTTTTTCATAGGCCAGCGATATTTCGGCGTGATCGGGGAGGAAGCTCAGTGTCATGCGGTCGAGAAAGCGCCGCCTTCCGTCCGCCCCCTCGATCCAGAGGCGGTCCATCGACGGGATTAGCCACAAGACCCGCGCAATACGGCCAAGGGCTGTCTGGGGTGCCGGTTTTCCATCAATCCTAACTTGCCGTGCGGCGCCTTTTTCGGAGAGGATCTCGATTTCACTCACTCCCAGTGGGCCATGCAGCAGTGCGGTGATCTTCCAACCGAGCGTTTCCGGTCTCCGGGTCATATCCTCCGCACTGGCCCGGCGAAGGCCGCGCCCTGGCGAAAGCAGCGAAAGCGCCTCCAGAATATTAGTTTTGCCCGCCCCGTTATCACCGTGCAACGCGACAGGCCGTGCACCAACGTCTATCACCGCGCGTTTGTGCGAGCGAAAATGCGAAAGCGTCAGGTTAGAGAGGTAGAGGCCTGCCATCAGAAAGGGCCAAAGGTGTCAGCGCAACCGGACCGTAGCGCGGGAAAGTTCCGGCCTGATTTAGACACGCATCGGCATGACGACATAGACCGCAGAGGTATCGTTCCCCTCACGCATCAGCGTCGGATCGCCTGACGAATTGAACATGAAAACGGCATTCTCGCGATCCACCTGGCTTGCGATCTCCAACAGGTATTTTGCGTTGAACCCGATCTCCAGCCGCTCGTCGCTATAGGCTACCGCCAGCTCTTCTTCGGCGGCACCACTGTCAGGCGCGTTCACAGACAGGATCAGGCGGTCCTCTTCGAGTTGCAGCTTGACCGCACGCGACCGCTCGGAGCTTACAGTTGCCACACGGTCGACCGCGCGGGCAAAATCGGCAGCGTCGACTTCGAGCTTGCGGGTGTTGCCCTGCGGAATGACGCGAGTGTAATCAGGGAAAGTGCCATCGATAACTTTTGACGTCAGCGTGATGAGGGGCGTGGCAAAGCGTACCTTTGTCTCAGAGACCGACACCGCGATCATCATATCGTCATCTTCCAGCAGCTTACGCATCTCGCCGACTGTTTTACGCGGCACGATCACACCGGGCATATCGGCAGCCTCGGGAGGCATGTCGGCGTCGATGCGGGCCAGACGGTGTCCGTCGGTCGCAACACAACGCAGCTTCTTGCCGCCATCTCCCTCGGCGATGTGCATGTAAACGCCATTGAGGTAATAGCGGGTTTCTTCTGTCGAGATCGCGAACTTGGACTTGTCGAACAAGCGGCGTAGCACGGATGCCTTGGCGCTGAAATTGCAGGCATACTCGGACGAAGCCATCACCGGAAAATCTTCCTTGGGCAATGTCGCAAGCGAGAAGTTTGAGCGGCCCGCCTCGACGGTGAGGCGGCCTGCCGCGTTATCTGCTGTGAGCGAGACCAGCGCGCCATCGGGCAGCTTGCGCACGATCTCGTGCAACGTCGTTGCCGCAACGGTTGTTGCCCCCGCGCGCTCCACCTGTGCCGGGGCCTTGTCCACCACTTCGATGTCCAGATCGGTTGCACGGAATGATACATCGCTGCCTTCCGCCTCGATCAGCACGTTGGCGAGGATCGGAATGGTATTGCGCCGCTCGACCACGGACTGTGCCTGCGAAACGGCTTTGAGCAACGCGGCGCGTTCGATGCTGAATTTCATATGCTCGGGTCTCCACTGGACGGGGTCGGAGAAATTAACGTACCCTCTTCGCGCCCAACCACAAGAGAGAACGGGCCTAAATGCGAAAGGCAGCCCCCTCAAGAGCTGCCCTGTGACATGACTGCATCGCTGCCGGTTCTATGCTTCGAGCGCGCGACGCAAAAGCTCGAGATCCTCGGCGATCTGGCCGTCCGATACCTTGAGCTCTTCGATCCGTTTAACCCCGTGCATGACTGTGGTGTGATCGCGTCCGCCGAAGCGGCGCCCGATCTCGGGGAGCGAGCGGCTGGTCATATGCTTGCTGAGGTACATTGCCACCTGACGCGGGCGGGCAAAGCTGCGCAGGCGCTTGGGGCCGATCATGTCGGACAGGCGAATGTTGTAGTGGTCGGATACTTTGCGCTGGATCTCTTCGACGGTGATTTTGCGCTCGGAGGCCCGTAGCACATCTGCCAGACAATCCTGCGTCAGCTCCAGATCAATGGTGCGCCCCACGAGAGAGGCAAAGGCGAAGAGCCGGGTCAGCGCGCCTTCGAGTACCCGCACGTTGGTCGAGATCCGGTGGGCGAGGAATTCGAGGATACCGTCCTCCATCGCAAGCTCCGGATAGGAGGCGCGATGGGTGTCTACCTTGGTTTGCAGGATGCCGAGGCGCAATTCGTAGTCGGTCGGGTGCAGATCCACGACCAGACCGCATTGCAGACGCGATTTCACGCGGTCCTCCAGATCCTTGATGTCCTGCGGCGCGCGGTCGGCGGAAATTATGATCTGCTTGTTCTGGTCCACCAGCGCGTTGAACGTATGGAAGAACTCTTCCTGTGTGCTGTCCTTACCGGCGATGAACTGGACATCATCGACCATCAGCACATCAACGGTGCGGAAGATCTCCTTGAAATCCATCATCTTGCGATCACGCAAGGCCTGCACGAACCGGTACATGAACTGCTCGGCCG
>JAGXHD010000072.1 GCA_024636395.1 Sulfitobacter sp. | reverse complement strand
CTGCTGGGTGGTGCAGCCCTTTACGCGGAGCTTGTCGCTCTTATGGGCACCCTGCCCCAGATGGACCGTTCCCGCGCACTCAAACTCGCCGAGATGGCGGCGGCGCGCGGCGGGGAGGCAAAGCGGGATCTGCTGTTCACCCTGATCGACTTGTTGCTGAGCCGTCTGGCCCGCACCGGCGCCATGGGCACACCCCCCTCCCCGCAAGCGGCACCCGGCGAAGCGGATGTTTTGAGCAAGCTGTCGCCCTCGCCCCAGCAAGCGCGCGTCTGGGCGGATCTGGCGGCTGAGATCGGCGCCCGTGCGCGCCACGGCATCGCGGTCAACCTTGACCCTGCCGCGCTGGTTCTAGATACCTTCGTGAAAATGGGAAAGGCCGCACCGCGCTAGCGCCTTCTCCCCCAATCATCCGGAGCCTCATGACAAACACGCCGCCCATCACTGACAGCCATTGCCACCTCGACTTTCCCGAGTTGATAGCGGAGTTGCCCGATGTAATAGCGCGCGCCCAAGCAGCAGGAGTGGCACGCATGGTCACGATCTGCACAAAGCTGAAAAACGAGCCTTCGGTGCGCGCGATAGCGGAGGCACATGCGCCAGTTTATTATGCAGCGGGCACCCATCCCATGAGTGTCGCGGCAGAGCCCATGGCAACGTTGGAACAGCTCATCGAGATCGCACAGCACCCCAAGATGGTCGGAATCGGGGAAACTGGGCTGGATTACCACTACACGGCCGAAAGCGCGCAGATGCAGCAGGACAGCTTGCGCATCCACATCGCCGCCGCGCGTGAGACGGGCCTGCCGCTGATCATCCACAGCCGCGATGCGGACGACGATATGGCCGCGATCCTGCGCGAAGAGCACGGCAAAGGTGCATTCACCTGCGTAATGCACTGCTTTTCCTCGTCCGAGGCTCTCGCGCGCGCGGCGCTCGATCTGGGCTTTTATCTCAGCATGTCCGGCATCACCGCTTTTCCCAAAAGCCAGCCACTGCGAGATATATTTGCAAGTGCACCGCTGGAGCGGGTTCTCGTCGAGACCGACAGTCCCTACCTTGCTCCGCCACCCCACCGCGGCCGCCGCAACGAGCCCGCCTATACCGCTCATACCGCGCGCAGGGCCGCGGAGACCTTCGGCATAGACTATGCCACCTTCGCCGCGCAATCGGAGGCCAATTTCGAGCGGCTGTTCTCCAAAGTTGCGGCTTATGAGGCTGCAGCATGACAGCCATAATGCGTATTACCATTCTGGGATGCGGGTCGTCAGGCGGTGTACCACGTCTGGGGGGCGTATGGGGTGCCTGCGATCCGGCAGAGCCCCGCAATACACGCAGGCGCTGTTCCGCCCTGGTCGAGCGCATCGGGGACAATGGCACAACGACCGTGCTAATAGACACCTCCCCCGACATGCGCAGCCAGCTTTTGGACGCGGGCGTTGGGCGGCTTGATGCGGTGCTCTACACCCATGCACATGCAGACCATGTGCACGGCATGGACGATCTGCGCATGATCGTGATCAATATGCGTGCACGTCTGCCCGTCTGGGCCGATCAGCCTACCCATGACGCGCTGATGGACCGCTTCGGATATGCCTTCATCCAGCCTGAAGGCTCCATGTATCCGCCCATTCTAGACATGAACTTGATGGACGGCGATGTTGTGATCGATGGACCCGGCGGTCCCCTGACGTTCCAGCCCTTTCTCGTGCCCCATGGCGGCATGGACGCGCTGGGGTTTCGCGTCAACGATGTGGCCTATCTGCCCGATGTGGCAAGCATTCCCGACGATATCTGGCCGCATCTTTCGGGCCTGCGCTGCTGGATCGTGGATGCTCTGCGCCGCGATCCGCACCCGACGCACAGCCATCTCTCCCAAACGCTGGAGTGGATCGCAAAAGTGTCGCCCGCGCGGGCGGTACTGACCAACATGCACACCGATCTCGACTACGCCACTATCGCCGCTGAAACAGCCGCCCATATCGAACCAGCGTTCGACGGCATGCAACTCGAGTTCGATCTGGGCTGATATCAGGCTTTCACGCGGGCGCGGCTGGGTATAGGCAAAGGGCAGTCCAAGCCCGAGATCCTGCCCTATGCAACTGCTCCTAGATGTAATTCTACCGGTTTTTCTGGTCATTGGCTTTGGCTACGTCTCCGTCTGGCGCGGGCTTTTTCCCGTGGCGGGCGTCGACGGCGTGCTCCGCTTCGCGCAAAGCTTTGCCGTACCTTGCCTGCTGTTTCAGGCGATTGCCAATCTCGATCTCGGGGCCGCCTTCGACGCACGGTTGCTGATCAGCTTCTATACCGGTGCCGCGATCTGTTTCGCCCTCGGCTTGTTCGGTGCGCGCCTGTTCTTCAAACGTGACTGGGAGGACTGTGTAGCCATCGGCTTCTGCTGCCTGTTTTCCAATTCCGTACTCCTCGGTCTGCCTATCTCGGAACGGGCCTACGGCGCGGACCAGCTTACAGGCAATTACATGATCATCGCGATCCACTCGCCCTTCTGCTACGGCCTCGGGATCACGGTGATGGAGTTTGTGCGCAACCGGGGCCAGAGCGGTGTGGCGCTCGCGCGTTCGATCAGCCGGGCAATGTTTCACAATCCGCTGGTGATAGGTATTCTGGCAGGGTTTGCGGTAAACCTGACAGGCACAGTAATCCCCTCGGTGATCGACGATGCGCTGTCGCTGATCGTGCGCGCAGCATTGCCTGCGGCACTTTTCGCACTGGGCGGTGTCCTGATTCAGTACAAGCCCGAAGGCGATATGAAAGCCATCGCGATGGTCTGCTGCATCGGGCTCATTCTGCACCCGGCAATCGTCTGGCTTATGGGCTCTGCCCTGTCGGTGCCGCCCGATCTGTTCCGTTCCGGCGTTCTCACGGCTGCCATGGCACCCGGGTTCAATGCCTATATCTTCGCCAACATGTACGGGCGTGGCCGCAGAGTTGCGGCGTCATCCGTGCTGATCGCCACTGGGGCGTCCATTTTGACAGTCTGGGTCTGGCTCACCGTACTGGGATGACCCAACCAAGGGAAACGGCGTCGCATGGTGGGCTGATTGCATCTGATTGATGTAAAATAGCACACATCCAGCCCGATCACTGCCGCTCAGTATAACTTTGGGTTGAGCGATGCCGAATTTGCCGCTAGCCTCCGAAGTCAGTAATGATTGAGACTTTAGCAGGCAAAAGCCGGTAACGGTGCTTGTTGAAACGGTTTAGGTAAGGGTACAGCTGCTCTCCAGAGTTGAAATAGCACTGACGGCTGTGTGCGTCGCGCTTACCGGTCTTATTTTCAACACGAGCTACAAAAATCAAAACAGCTTCGCGAACGCGGAATTCAGTCGCCTGACCGAAGACAGTGCGCAGGTTTTGCGGACCAGGATGCAAACCTTCGTGCAAACCATGAAGGGGGCCGGCGCCTTCATCTCCTCCTCGGACGAGGTGACCGCCCTTGATTTCCGCAATTACATCAACGCGATTAACATCGTCGATCTGATGCCGGGAGTAACGGGCGTAGGGTTGATCGTTGAGGTGCCAGACGCGGAGATCGGTGAATTTGTTGCCGCTGTTCGCAGCGACAACCGACCAGAGTTTCAATTGCGCAGGCTCTCCGATAATCCGCTGCATTACATTATAAAATTCATGGAGCCTGAGGCAACAAATGCGGAGGCGCTCGGCCTTGACGTGACCTTTGCGCCAGACAGGGCCGCTGTTTTGGAAACGGCACGGGAGACCGGAGCGCCTCGGCTGACCGCTCCGTTCGAACTGGTGCAGGCAGAGGGATCGCTGGCAGGCTTTGCAATCATAATCCCGATTTTCACAGACCCTTCGAATACTGCGGCGCAAGGTGCTTTTCTGGGCTGGATCAACGCTGCATTTGTTGCGAGTGACATCGTGGCGGAGCTTACACCTGCGCAGCAGGACAGCTACCGCCTCCGGGTTTTTGACGGCCCCTCTCCAGCGGCAGGCACCCTTCTTTTCGACGAGAACGCGGAGGGAGGTCCAGCCGGAAAATTCTCGGCGAGCTAAGAGATCGACCAATTCAACCGGGTCTGGACGATGCAATTCGTCAGTACCCCGAGGTTTGAATTGGCGATGCGATCCTATCAGCCCTTAGCCTTTCTGATCGGTGGCCTTTCCCTGACGGCTTTCCTGATCTCGGTGCTGCATACGATCCGCAAACGCGACGAATCCCTGACAGAAATCGCCAATCTGCGCACCCGCCAGATAGAAGCGCGCGAACAGGAGAACCGCTCTATCGTGGAAAACGAGGTCACGTCCGTTTTCCTGGTCAACCATCATGACGAGATCCTGTTCGCAAATCACGCGGCGCAGAAGTGCTTCGGTTTCACCGAAGCCGAAATGAAAAACGTCTCCTTCGCTTCGATTGCTCGGGTCATCGACGATGCAGATCAAAATCACAATGCAATAGGCACAACGAAGGACGGAGATGTCCTCGAACTCGATTTGCAGCGCAACGATTGGCTTTCGGGCCACGGGCAGCTTCGCAGCACCATCATCTTGCGGGATCTGACAGCGCAGAACCTCGCACAGCGAGAGCTGAGCCGGAGCAAGGTCCTCTTTGATCTGGCACTTCAGGGCTCCGAAATAGGTGTTTTCGAGATCAATCTCGCGACGGGGACCTCGGAGGTCTCGAATACCTGGTGCCGCATCATGGGATATGAAGACGGATGCAACGCCATGGATACACAGCAGGATTTTCTAGCCCGTATCCATCCGGACGATGTCGGCATCCTCAAGCGTGCGGATGCAGATTGCATCGCCGGCAGAACGGAGCGCTCTATCGCGGAGTACCGTCTGAAAACCAGGAACGGCGACTGGTGCTGGATGCGCTCCGATGCCGTGGTGGCCGAGCGGGATGCACAGGGTGCTGCGGTGCGCCTGATCGGCACCCAAAGCGATGTGACGACCCTGCGCCGGGACCGGGATGCCCTCGAAGCGAGCGAAAAACAGTTCAGGCAGGTGGTTGAGAACGCGCCAATCGGCATGGCTCTGATGGACCACGAAGGCAAGTTTCTCGGGGTCAACAGCGCCTTTGCCAGACTTGCGGGGCAAGAAGAGGCCAAGCTGATATCGAGCGGCAAACTCTCCGATCTGCTCCCTTACGAGGATCGCAAAGCCCTCTACACGGCGATTTCGAGAATAATCGCGGAAGGTAAAATCACGGTCTATACTGGCGAGCATCGCATCCTGTGTGCGAAGGGCGAAGAGCGGTGGGGCTTGCTCAATGTGTCATGGTCTTTGACGCCTAACGAGGGCAGCGCGATTTACATCGCTCAGGTCATCGACATCACCGCGCAGAAGAAATTGGCCGCAACCAAGGACGAGTTCGTCTCGACCGTCAGTCACGAATTGCGCACACCGCTCACATCGATCAAGGGTGCGCTCGGCCTGCTGAGTGCGTCCAAGGGCATCAGCCTGACCAAGCCGCAGGCCCGCCTCATAGATATCGCCAGTTCCAATGCGGACAGGCTCACCGCTATCGTGAACGATATCCTCGATCTCGAAAAGATTTCCTCCGGGGAGGTCACGTTTGATTTTGCCGATATTGATCTGTCGCAGATCGTTACGGCCACAATCAACGATATGTCGCCGTTTGCGGCCGCGCATAACGCCAGATTACAGGCAGCCCTGCCCAATCGGCCGATGCGCGTTACGGCGGATCTGAGGCGCACGAAGCAGGTTCTGGCCAATCTGATTTCAAATGCATGCAAGTATTCCGACCCCGACAGCGATGTCATGGTGAAGGTCGAGCGGATCGGGGACAAGGCCATCGTATATGTCCAGAATGTCGGGCCCGGTGTACCCGAAAGCTTCCGGCCACGGATCTTCCATGCGTTTTCGCAGGCGGACAGCTCCGATACCCGGGCAAAAGGCGGGACCGGGCTAGGCCTCAATATCACACGCCAGATCGTGCTGCGTCAGGGTGGGAAAATCGGGTTCGAAAGCATTCCTGACAGTGTCACCATTTTCTGGTTCACCATGCCTCTCTCGGCAATTCCGGTGCAGGCGATGCCGCAAATGCCGAAGGTGGTCAGTGTGGCGAAAACATCCACGCTGTCGGTGCTGCATGTGGAAGATGATTGTGATTTCGCCGAAGTCATATCCGGCGCACTGGCCAATTTTGCGGTAGTGAACCATGCTAAATCGTTGCTGGAGGCCAGACAGATCATTTCGAACACGCGTCTCGATCTGATCATCCTCGACTGGAGCATGCCGGATGGAGATTCTGGCCAGCTCTTCGATCTCATAGCGGAATTTCAACCCGGCGCGCGCATCATCGCCCTGTCTGCCGACGGCGAAAGGCAAACCGACAAACGGCTGTATGCGAGCATGATAAAAGGTCGTACGGGCATTTCCGACATCGTGGCTGCAGTCAACGAATGTTTATCACTTGCATCATAGGCTCGCCCTGCAGGTTCGGATGTGCTGCTCGGCGGCTGAAGTCATATTTATGACAAATTCAAAGTTGATAAAAATGGCAGATAGTTGGGTCCGGAGATCTCTCTATTTTCGACCATCGGAGCCCAAAGAATTAAGGATGGATGTTGTTTAAGCCTAGTTTCATGAGTGATGCTGCTGTTGCAGTGACCACAGGCTGCGGATTGGCCTGTTTATGGTATTTTGCCTCCACAAGCTTCTTGTCGGGTACAACTGCCCAGTTACTCGGTACATCCGGAGCGATTGCAATCGCTTGCCTCGTCCCAACGGCCATTCTCAGCAAGGCTTCGGCACGGCGATCCAATGACTCCCGTCTGTCCATGTCACAAAGGCTCGACGCTTTCGACAGGCACGCCTGCATCAATATCGTCAACGCAAAGAACGAGTTGACCGAAGTAAACGACCGCCTGCTGGAGTTGACAGGATACAGCCGTGAGGAGCTGATCGGTCGGCAGGTAAAAACCCTCTATGATGAAGCGATGCAGGAGATCGCCGATGAAATCCGCTCGCATCTCGGGCGTGGCGAGAAATGGGTGGGCGAGACCCCGCTGCGCCGAAAGGACGGAGGCGTCTTGTACACGCAGTCTACAGTCATGCCTTTGTATGACGCCGCTGGAAATTGGGCAGGGTCGATTACCGCGCGGACCGATGTGACCAAGACGAACGAACTCGTAGCGGAGCGGCATACCGCCAAAACATTGTACGAATTGCACGACGATATCTGGATCGTGGATTCAGACACGGAAACGTTCAGCTATATGAACCGGGCCGCCAAACTACGCTCGAGCCTGAATGGCGAGGACTACAGGAACCGGGCGTTGGAAGAATTCAGCCGCGAACATGGCACCCGCGAAATCCTCGAGGCATGCCGGATGCTGCGCGCGACTGGCAATACGTCGACGCAATTCGACACCACCCTGATGGGTGTTCCAATGCACGTGAACATCAAATTCCTGCTCGGTTTCGCAGGCGCAGGACAGTATCTGATCCTGTTCAATGACATTTCGGAGCGGATTGAGCAGGAAGAAATGAAATCTGCGTTCATCTCGACGGTCAGCCATGAACTTCGGTCTCCCCTGACGTCGATCAAGGGTGCGATGGGGCTTCTTTTGTCCAAATCGGCGGGCGAATTGCCCGAAAAAGCGCTCGCTCTGCTAGAGATCGCCCATAGAAACGCGGACCGCCTTGTGTTGATCATCAACGACATGCTCGATCTCGACAAGATTTCCCGTGGGGAAATCGATATGGATATTCAGGACGTCGATCTGGTCGAGCTTATCAAAGAGGCTGATCAGGCAAATGCGATGTTGCAGCAGCGTTTCGGCGTAACGGTCGAGCTGAAGGGCACGCAGAGTGCTATTGCGTTCCGCACCGATCCAAACCGTTTTATACAGGTTCTGACGAACCTTCTGTCGAATGCGTATAAATTTTCCAAACCCAATAGCACAATCGTCGTCGAAGTGCAGGAAACGGGAGAACATGTACTCATCAGCGTGCAGGACCAGGGCGTGGGCATTCCCAAGGACGAACAGCACAAGATCTTTGACCGCTTTGCCGACATGGCGAACTCTGATCGCAAGGCGAAAGGCGGCACAGGCTTGGGGCTCAATATCTGCAAAGCGATCGTTGAGAATATGGGCGGAGGGATCGGCTTTGAATCGGTGGAAGACGTCGGTACAAAATTCTTCTTCAGTCTCCCCAAGTCTCAAGCCGCTTTCGGACAGGCCGGGCATCAGGCCACTCAACGGATAGCGTGATGAAAGAAAACCTATGATCAGACTGCTTCATGTCGAAGACGATGCGGATATCCGCGAAATCGCGCTCATGGCGCTGGACCTAACGGGCGAATTCGAGGTCGTGCAGTGTAGCTCCGGCATGGAAGCACTTGCCACGATCACAAGCTATACCCCAGACGTCGTGCTCCTGGATATGATGATGCCCGGCATGACAGGCCGCCAAACGCTGGAAAAGATGCGCGAAACCCCTGCCCTCGCCAACGTTCCCGCCGTATTCATGACGGCGCGCGCTCAGCATGCAGAAATCGACGAGCTTTTGCAGATCGGGGCGGCCGTGGTCATCAGCAAGCCCTTTGATCCGATGGCCCTCCCCGACCAGATCAAGCGTGCCATGAAAAAGGTACGCTAAGCCGCACGCAAACTCTACTTGTTAGTAAACGAGCGGCCCTGCCAGTGACGTTATGACGCCCTCCGCCGCGACTTCTCATTGAGAAGCGTACGGCTGATGGATACGAAATGATCCATCGACAACATCACATCGACGAGCGAGTGGCGCGGCGCGACCGCTGCTTCGATGTGATCAATGATCTGGTGTTCACACGCACGCGCGGCCTCCCCGAGGGGGCCGAAGCCAAGCGACCCGGCGGTACCGGCGATCTGGTGAAGGATATTTTGCGCGCTCAGCAGATTATTGTTGCGAGATGCCTTGTCGTCGCTCTCCCAGGCACGAAGCGCGTGCTGTGCGATGCTGGCCTGACGGTCTTCGAGCATATCCAGAAATTTGACCCTGATGCGTTCGAGCCCCGGCAGTTCTTCGGACATCAAAAATTGGCCCGTGGCTCGACGAGCCAGAAGTCGTTTTTGGCGCGCTCGTGGCGTGCGCTCGCCTCTTCCGCAGAGGTATAGGCCGCAGCAACTGCATCCATCACGGAATCGGCAGACTTCCAAATCAGGCGGATCGCCTCACCGGCGCTCACGCGCACATACAATTGCTCTCCGCTGTTGTTGTACAATTCGGTCCTCGACAGCGCCAGATTAACAGCATCCATCAAGGCGGGCATCGCAGGGCGCCATCCGCTCTCAGTGACACAAACGAATGTACCTCCACCAGCATAGGACATTAGAAACTGGTGGCCCGCAAGCGTGTCGGAGATGATCTCCGCGACATCGGAAATCAAGCTGGTGAATTCAAATGCAGACATTGTGTGATGCTCCTCCACGTTGCGTATGGTGAACGCAAACGTGGTCGAGCCGAACATTGAGCTGCGCGATAGCTGCCTTACGTAGTTTTCCATGGCGATATAGTCGATAACATTATCGACATCGTAGATAGGTACAGGCTCATGCAGCTGCACATTACCCGACACTTCGCCGACCTGCGACGCAGTGGCGCGGGATTGGGTCGCAAAGATCTTGCCTGTCCGTGCCTTCCTGGAATGAACCAAGCCCTCGACGAGCGTCAGGCGCGCTTTGAGCTCCGAAATCTCGAATGGTTTGGTGAGATAGTCTGTCGCGCCAGCAGAAAACGCGTCATCGACATAGCGTTTATCAGACATCGCCGTGAGCATCAGGATAGGCGTGTCGGCGTGGCGTTTGATCCGCCGCACGGTCCGCGTCAGCTCGATTCCATCCATAAGAGGCATCTGGATGTCAAAAAGGAAGCAGTCGAAGGGAGTACCGGTCGATTTTTCGATAAGTTCGAGCGCTTCCGCCCCGGATAGGGCCGTTGTGATGGAGTGGCCTCCGATTACTTCAGCAAACTGCAGCAGTATCTCTAGAATGATCGGATCATCATCGACTGCCAAGATTTTCATTTTCTGCGGTCCTTTATCAAAACGGTGGCCACGCAAACGTGGCAAACCATGTTTTCGACCAATATCTAAGAGAAACGTGGCGAAACTTTGACTATCGTGAACAATCTCTCGCAGATCCGCCGATTGTACCCAAATCTCGTCTTATCTTTTTCTCTGTTGCCGTCATCGGAAGCGCCTCAGGTCTCCGATATGCCCAGTATGGTATCGAGACGGGAAAAAAGGTCATTCTCGTGATGAAGGGGAAGATGGGTGAAACTCTCGGCGTCTGTCAGCGCATGCCGCAATGCGTCACATGCTGAGCCACCCGACCAGATCCGTTGCGCAGAAACAATCGAGAACCGACCCGTGGGCGCCAATGGAACCCCGGTCTTGAAGTTCCCCCAGCCGCTTTGCAACGTCTCGTTAAATCGCTCTGTCAGCGTGTCAAAGCGCAAACGGCTGCGATCGAGGCAGATGCCAAAGAAACGGCCGCTGCCGACATAGGCCAACTCGACGTTCGTGCCGCGTGTCGCGCGGACAGCGCTGGATCCGATCATTTCGAGGCAATGTCGGTAGGCGATGGGTGACACTGCGCGATAAATACCGCGCAGACCGCTGATGTCGAGCTTAAGCAACGTCATCGAAAAACGACTGGCTTTCACACGCAGCAGCAAATTTTCGAGGGCTATGACATCGGAGATCCCGGAAGCTTTGAGCGAGACTGGTTCGTCAAACTGTATCTTCGTAAGCTGGCTCAACTCGGTCAGGGCATGGCCGGCCTGTGCGAGCGTCTGGTTCAGCAACCCCGCGCTGTTCACTCGTGCTCGCAACTCGAGTTTGGCGAGTGGTTTGGTGATGAAATCGGTGGCGCCTGCGTTGAAGGCCTCCGCCATCAGACCTAACTCCGCGCTGCCTGTAATCATGAGCACAGGAACTGTTGCATGACGCTTCATTTTGCGGAGGATCTGGCACATTTCGATGCCGTTCATTCCAGGCATTTTTATATCGAGCAAGATGCAATCGAAAGGTGTCGATGCATTGTCCAAAGCTTCGAATGCACTTTGTGGATTCAAGTGAAAATCGAGGGAGTACCCTTCATCCGACGGCAAACACTCCGCCAGAATATCAAAGATCATCGGGTCATCGTCTATCGCCAAAATCCGCATCATGCCTGCCTTTTCTACTGCCTCACGCACTGGTAGAAAACAAAGAGCGGGCATTTCTGTCCGCTACATGTCCAATTTAAGGTTAATTGAAGGTAGATTTTTAGAAATTTTGGCATAGTGTCCCAGTTCCTTTCACGACTTAGGACAGGCCTGCGCACTTCAGGCAGCCTGTGTTTCGGTATTTCACGCAGAAACGGCCGACCACATCAATTCATGGCAAGAGCCCGCCCGCATGTGGAAGGCATGGCCGATGACTAGGCCAGTGCGCAACACAATTTCAACGACAGTTCAGGCTGCTGCCAACTCATGCTGAAAAAATAGTAACAAAATTAATGCATTATATTGGTGCGGGTGAAGTGCCTTGAAGAGTTGAACCGTCATGTTTCAGCGCATTCCTAGAAT
>JAGXHD010000071.1 GCA_024636395.1 Sulfitobacter sp. | reverse complement strand
GTGCGCGATCTGATCGAGGCGGCGGATGTCGTGCTGGCGATCGGTACCGAACTGGGCCCGACCGACTACGATATGTACGGGACTGGAAGCCTGCCTGCGTTCGGAGAGATGATCCGGATCGACCGGTGTGCGGAGCAAAT
Organism: Sulfitobacter sp.; assembly: GCA_024636395.1. Lineage (GTDB taxonomy): Bacteria > Pseudomonadota > Alphaproteobacteria > Rhodobacterales > Rhodobacteraceae > JAGXHD01. The sequence goes on along the minus strand of JAGXHD010000071.1, from coordinate 5,607 downwards.
CGCGCGGCATCCGGCACGTGTCGGGATCGTCGGGGATGCAGGTGCGGTGCTGGATGCGCTAGGCGCCGCGCTGGGAGTAACAAGGTACAGCGATAGCGCGCGCCGTGCCGAGGCCTGTAGAAGCGGGGCACTGGAGGAGATCGGGCCAGAGATGCGCAGCCTTTGCCAGATCCTCTCGACCATCCGCGACACGGTCCCCGGTGCGGTCATCGTCGGGGATTCGACCCAGCTGGTCTATGCGGGAAACCTCTATCACGATCATGACCGTCCTGGCGGATGGTTCAACGCGGCAACCGGCTTCGGCGCGCTGGGCTATGCCATTCCAGCGGCCATTGGTGCCGCACTGGCCGATCCGGCGGCTCTGGTGATCTGCATCACGGGCGACGGGGGTGCGCAATTCAGCCTGCCAGAGCTGATGACGGCGGTGGACGAAAAGCTGCCCATCATCTTTATCGTCTGGAACAATCACGGCTATCAGGAAATCGCCACGTCCATGCAGGCGGCAGGCATCACGGTCGTCGGCTGTGATCCGACACCGCCCGATTTTTCCGCGGTTGCCCAGTCTTGTGGGATGCCGTTCTGGAGATGTGGCACCGCGCCTTGCGGTATCGTGGCGGCCCTGACGCAGGCATCAGGACATGCCGGACCGAGCCTGATCGAAATTAACGCGCCAAACCTGTCTCATCCTGCCGATGACGGCACACAAGAAAGATCGAAGCCATGAATTTTGGATTGTCTGACGAGCAGGAGATGATTGTATCGACTGTGCGCAACTTTGTGGAAAAGGAGATTTATCCTCACGAGGCAGCTGTCGAGAAATCGGGGGAGGTGCCGGCAGAGATCGCACGGAGCATCAAGCAAAAGGTCATTGATCTGGGTTTTTATGCGGCCAATTTCCCTGAGAGTGTGGGCGGTCCGGGTCTGTCGCATCTGGAGTTTGCGCTGCTGGAACGCGAGCTTGGCCGGGGATCCATGGCGCTGACGCATTTCTTTGGACGGCCGCAGAACATTCTGATGGCCTGCAAGGACGAGCAGATCGAACGCTACCTAATGCCCGCCGTGCGCGGAGAGCGGATGGACGCGTTGGCGATGACGGAGCCAGACGCTGGCTCAGACGTGCGCAGCATGAAATGCACTGCGGTGCGGGACGGTGGCGATTGGGTAATCAACGGGTCCAAGCATTTCATCTCCGGCGCGGATCACGCTGACTTCTTCATCGTTTTCATAGCCACCGGCGTGGACGACACGCCGCACGGCCCCAAAAAACGCATCAGCTGCTTTCTGGTCGACCGGGGCACTCCGGGGTTCGAGGTCGCGAAGGGATACGAGTCCGTTTCGCACCGGGGCTATAAGAATTGCATTCTCTATTTCAACGACTGCCGTCTGCCTGATGCGCAGCTGCTCGGCGCGGTGGATGGCGGCTTTGCGGTGATGAACGAATGGCTTTATGCGACGCGGATCACGGTCGCTGCGATGGCGGTGGGGCGGGCGCGGCGCGTGTTTGATCATGCAGTGAGTTTCGCCGCCAGCCGCAAGCAGTTCGGCCAGCCAATCGCCAAGTTTCAGGGCGTGGGCTTCCAGATCGCGGATATGATCACCGAGATCGATGCCGCCGATTACCTTACGCTGGCCTCCGCCTGGCGGCTTGATCAGGGCCTGCCAGCCAACCGCGAGATTGCCTCGGCCAAGCTTTATGCCACAGAAATGCTCGCGCGGGTCACGGATCAGACCTTGCAGATCCACGGGGGAATGGGGCTGATGGACGGGCTGCCGATCGAGCGGTTCTGGCGCGATGCGCGGGTGGAGCGGATATGGGATGGGACCAGCGAAATTCAGCGCCATATCATCAGCCGCGAAGTCTTCAGGCCGCTGGGCGCCTGACGGATGGCGCCTTTTCAACGCCTGTTTGCACCCAAATCAATCGCTGTCATCGGCGGCGGTGCCTGGTGTCACAGCGTCGTGCAGCAATGCCGCGAAATCGGGTTTACAGGACCGGTTTGGCCTGTGCATCCCACGAAGGAGACAGTCGGCGGTCTGTCGGCTTACAAATCGCTCAATGATCTGCCCGCCACGCCGGATGCGGCGTTTATCGGGGTCAATCGCGCGGCCACTGTGGAAATCGTGCGCGAATTGTCGGCCATGGGATGCGGCGGCGCAGTGTGCTTTGCCGCCGGTTTCAGCGAAGCCAGCGCAGAGTTGAGTGACGGGGGAGCACTACAAGAGGCGCTGGTGCAGGCAGCGGGCGATATGCCCATCCTAGGCCCGAACTGCTATGGCTTCGTCAACGCGCTCGATGCGGTAGCGCTTTGGCCGGATCTGCACGGGCTGGTCGCTGTCGACAGTGGTGTGGCGATCATCGGTCAAAGCTCGAACGTGCTGATCAACCTCACGATGCAGCGGCGCGGTCTGCCACTGGCCGTGGTGGTTGCAGTTGGTAATCAGGCGCAGATGGGCATGGCCGAAACGGGGCTGGCCCTGCTGGAGGATCCGCGCATCACTGCATTGGGGCTGCACATCGAAGGGATCACCGATGTACCCGCGTTCGAGGCGTTGGCCGCGCGTGCCACTGCCTTGAAAAAGCCTGTGGTGGTGCTGAAGGTCGGATCCTCCGATCAGGCGCAGGCGGCGGCCGTGTCTCACACCGCTTCACTGGCGGGCAGCGATGCGGGGGCGCGTGCGCTCTTCGCCCGGCTTGGTTTTGCGCGGGTGGCGACAGCATCGGTGCTGATCGAGACGCTGAAAATCGTGCATCTGACGGGCGGGTTGCCGCACGTACGGATCGCGTCGGCTTCATGCTCCGGCGGTGAGGCGTCGCTGATGGCGGATCTGGGTAAGGAGATTGGCGTGACCTACCCCGCGCTGGAGCCACCCCAGCGCGCGGCGCTCCGGTCTGTGCTCGGAGAGCGGGTCGCGCTCGCCAACCCGCTTGATTACAATACATATATTTGGGGCGATACCGCTGCACTGACCGCGTGCTTTACGGCGCTGTGCGGTGGTGACATCGCGCTCGGCTGTGTGGTGATCGACATCCCGAGGGCTGACCGATTTGCATCGCCCGATTGGGATAAGGCGATCGAGGCGGCCTGCGCCACTGTGCAGGCTGCTGGCAAGCCGCTGGCGTTGATCTCGCTTCTGGCTGAGGGGATGCCGGAAAGCCTTGCGCAAACGTTGATCGCGCGCGGGGTCGTTCCGCTGTGCGGGATGGAGGATGCGCTGCGCGCTATTCGGGCGGCGGCCGAGGTGAGTGGCTACTGTGGCATCCCCACGCTGCGCCCTGTGTCTGATGGTGTAGGGCCTGATCCTGCATGCGCCGGTCTGTTGACTGAGGGCGATGCCAAGGCCGCGCTGGCGGCAGCAGGCGTGCGGGTCCCGCGCAGCGCGCGTGCCTGTGGCGCGCAGTCTGCGGCGGAGCAAGCCGCCCTGATCGGCTTTCCTGTCGTGCTGAAAGGCACCGGCATCGCCCATAAAACCGAGGCAGGTGTTGTCGCGCTCAATCTCCATACGGCAGCGGATGTAATCGCGGCGGCTCGCGCGATGCCGGTTGATACATTTCTGGTGGAGGAGATGATCAGCGGGGCGGTGGCCGAAGTGCTGATCGGGGTGTTGCGGGATCCGGTACACGGGTTTGTCCTGACGCTGGGTCTGGGCGGAATCCTGACCGAATTGATCGCTGACAGTGTTTCCCTGCTTATCCCCGCTTCTGCTGCGCAGGTTGGGGAGGCGTGGGGAGGCCTTCGGACCTCGGCACTTCTTACCGGCTACCGTGGTCGACCCGCTGCGGATATGGACGCGATTGTAGGTGCGGTCATGGCTGTGCAATCCTTCGTGCAAACCCATGCAGCGGATTTGCAAGAACTCGAGATAAACCCCCTCATCTGTTTACCGGACGGTGCAGTGGCCGCAGACGCACTCATCCGCATAGGAGACTAATCATGAACTCATCCAGTCTGAAAACCAGCCGCCGAGGGGCCGTACTCGAGGTCACGCTCGACCGTCCGAAGGCCAATGCCATCGACACTGCGACCAGCCGTGAGATGGGCCGTGTGTTTGTGGAGTTCCGCGATGATCCGGCGCTACGGGTGGCGATCCTCACCGGAGGCGGCGAGAAGTTTTTCTGCGCCGGGTGGGATCTGAAATCGGCGGCGGAGGGGGATGCGCCCGATGCCGATTACGGCGCAGGAGGCTTCGGTGGGCTGCAAGAGCTGCGCGGGCTGAACAAGCCGGTCATCGCTGCTGTCAACGGGATCTGCTGTGGAGGCGGGCTTGAGCTTGCGCTGGGCGCTGACATCATCCTGGCGGCGGACCATGCGCGGTTTGCCCTGCCCGAGATCCATTCGGGGACCGTGGCGGATGCCGCTTCGATCAAGCTGCCCAAGCGGATCCCCTATCATATTGCCATGGAAATGCTGCTGACGGGCCGCTGGCTGGACGCGGAAGAAGCTGCGAAATGGGGCCTCATCAACCGGATTATCCCAGCGGCCGAACTGATGACGCAGGCGCGCGCCCTCGCGGATGAGCTGGCCGCCGGGCCACCGCTCGTGTTTGCCGCGCTCAAGGAAATCGTGCGCGAGGCCGAAGATACGAAGTTTCAGGACATGATGAACCGTATCACCCGGAGCCAGCTTGAGACCGTCGCGCGGCTCTATACGTCGGAGGATCAAAAGGAAGGCGCGCGGGCCTTCGCGGAAAAGCGTGATCCGGTCTGGCAAGGCAAATAGCGGTTACAGGATTAGGGCGGCCCGCTTCTGAGGGACTGCGGAAAAGATAAGCGCGTGAGCCGCGCGAATACGACATGAGGAAGGGATACTACTATGATGGACCATTCGTATGAGTTTACGCGCGCGATCACACGCAAACCCGCGCGCAGCGTCATCGACGGGCTGCGCGCCGAAGATCTGGGCATGCCGGATTTTGACCAGATGATGCGCGACCATGCTCAATATGTCGCCACGCTGAGGGAGACCGGCGCGGAAGTGATCGAGCTCGAGGCGCTGGAGGAGTTCCCGGATTCCGTTTTCGTGGAGGATGATGCGCTGTGCCTGCACGATTGCGCCATTCTGATGCGCCCCGGTGCGCCGACGCGCTTGGGAGAGGTGGCGATGATGGCGCCGACGATCCGAGCACACTACAAGGAGGTCTTCGAGATTGCGGGCCCCGGGTTTATCGAGGGCGGGGATATTCTGACCACTTCGCGCGAGATCCTGATCGGCACATCGGCGCGGACCGATGCCGCTGGCGTGGCGGAGCTTCGCGGGATCGTGACGCCGCGGGGCTACACGGTCAGGGAAGTGCAGACGCCCGCCGACGTGCTTCATTTCAAGACTGACTGTTCGCTACTGGATGGCAGCACGATCCTTTCTACAAAGCGGCTTGCGGCGTCGGGCTGTTTCGACGGCTACCGCGTACTGCATACTGCGCACGGCGAAGAAGCTGCTGCGAATGCGATCCGGTTCAACGGGCTTGTGATCATGGCGGCAGGATTTCCGGGTACCGCGGGGATGTTGCGCTCAGAGGGCTTCGAGGTTCGCGAGATCAACAACAGCGAATGCGCCAAGCTTGATGGTGGGATGTCCTGCCTGTCGCTGCGGTTCTAGCGGGGATCTGCTC
>JAGXHD010000070.1 GCA_024636395.1 Sulfitobacter sp. | reverse complement strand
GGGGATGAACAGGCACATCAGCGCCACGCCCAGGCCGCCCATCGTCGCCTGGCCCTCGCCGCCGATGTTGAACAGCCCCGCGTGCGAGGCCACGGCAAAGCCCAGCCCGGTCAGCATGAAGTTGGTGGCGTAATACAGCGTATAGCCCCAGCCATAGGTCGACCCCAGCGCCCCCGACACCATGATCTGGATGGCTTTGAACGGGTTTTCGCCGATCGCCCACATCACCAGCCCGGACAGGAAGAAGGCGATCAGCAGGTTCAGCAGCGGAACCAGGACCACATCGGCCCAATGCGGCATTCGTTCCATCAGGCGACCTCTTCGTCCGGGGCGCCGGTCATCCCGGCCATCAGCATTCCCAATTCGCGCTCATTCGTCTGGTCGGGCAGGCGCTCGCCCATGATGCGGCCGTCGAACATCACCGCGATCCGGTCGCTCAGCGACAGGATCTCATCCAGCTCAACCGAGACCAGCAGGATCGCCTTGCCGGCATCGCGCAGCGCCACGATCTGCTGGTGGATGAACTCGATCGCGCCGATGTCGACGCCGCGCGTCGGCTGGCCGACAAGCAGCAGGTCGGGGTTGCGCTCGATCTCGCGGGCCAGCACGATCTTTTGCTGGTTGCCGCCCGAGAAGTTCTTGGCTGCGAGTTTGGGGTCCGGTGGGCGCACGTCGAAACGGGCCATTTTGGCTTCCGTATCACTGCGGATGGCCGCGTTGTTCATTAGGATACCGGAGCGGTAGGCGGCATCATGATGATAGCCGAAGGCGACGTTTTCCCATGCGGTAAAATCCATGATCAGCCCCTCGCGCTGGCGGTCCTCGGGTACATGGGCAATGCCGCGCGCGCGGCGTGATTGGCCGTCCGCGTGCTTGCCAGAGAGATCTAGCGGCTGGCCGTTCACCGTAATGCTGCCGGTCCCGTCCGCGTAGCCGCCCAGCACTTCGAGAAGCTCCGATTGCCCGTTGCCTGCTACGCCCGCAATGCCCAGCACCTCGCCCGCACGCACCTGAAGATCGATACCCTTGAGACGCTCGACCCCCTTATCGTCCCGTACCCGCAGGCCCTTGATGTCGAGGACCACGTCGCCCGGCTGTGCGGGCGTTTTATCGACACGCAGCAGGACCTTGCGGCCGACCATCAACTCGGCAAGCTCGGCCGGGGACGTTTCGGAGGTTTTGACGGTTGCGGTCATCTCGCCGCGCCGCATCACCGATACAGTATCGGTGGTGTCCATGATCTCTCGCAACTTGTGGGTGATCAGGATGATGGTTTTACCTTCCGCGCGAAGCCGGTCCAGAATGCGAAACAGCTGGTCGGCCTCCGCCGGAGTGAGCACGCCAGTGGGCTCGTCCAAAATCAGGATATCGGCCTGCCGGTAGAGCGCCTTGAGGATTTCCACGCGCTGCTGCATGCCCACGCCGATGTCCTGAATGAGTGCATCAGGCTCTATGCTCAGCCCGTAATCGGCGGCAAGTTCCAGCAGGGTACGCCGCGCTTTCGCGATGGACGGCTTGAGCCAGCGTCCGTCCTCCGCGCCCAGAATGATATTTTCCAGCACGGTAAAATTTTCGACCAGCTTGAAGTGCTGGAACACCATGCCGATGCCCGCGGCGATGGCCGCCTGACTGTCTGTGATGTTGGCACGCTTGCCGCCCACGAAAATCTCGCCCTTATCGGCTTTGTAAAAGCCGTAGAGGATCGACATGAGAGTGGATTTGCCCGCACCGTTCTCGCCGATGATGCCGTGAATCGTGCCGGGCATCACGCGGATCGAAATGTCCTTGTTGGCCTGCACTGGGCCGAAGGATTTGGAGATGCCTTTGAGTTCGATCGCGGGGGCGGGGGCCGTATCGGGTACGGTGGTCATGTGGCTCGGTCCTTCACTCCGTGGATCGGCAAGGCGTGAGATAAATAGAAAGGGGGCCGCGCTGTCTTGTCAACGCGGCCCCTTGGTCTGTCCGGGTCGGCTTAGAACGACAGAGCAGGGCAGCTGTCATCCGACATGTAATCATGCACCATCAGCTCACCGGAGGTGATCTTTGCGGCGGCATCATCGACCATCGCCTGCATGTCCGCACTCACCAGAGCGGCGTTGTTATCGTCCATCGCGTAGCCCACGCCACCATTGGCGATGCCCATGACATTGAAGCCTTTTTCCATTCCGGGACCATCCGTGAAGGCCTGATAAACCGCGTTGTCGACACGCTTGAGCATTGAAGTCAGGACTTTGCCGGGGTGCAGATAGTTCTGGTTGGCGTCCACGCCGATCGACAGGATATCCTCATCCGCAGCCGTCTGGAGCACGCCCACTCCGGTCCCGCCTGCGGCGGCAAATACCACATCGGAGCCCTGGCTGATCTGAGCCTTGGTCAGCTCGGAGCCTTTGACGGGGTCGTTCCAGGCGGCGTGGGTGGTGCCTGTCATGTTGGCCACCACGTTGATGTCCGGATTGACCGTTTTGGCGCCTTGGGCATAGCCGCAGGCGAATTTACGGATCAGCGGGATATCCATGCCGCCGATGAAGCTCACGGTGCCGGTCTCCGACGCTGCGGCGGCCATCATGCCAACGAGGAAAGACCCCTCATGTTCGTTGAAAACGACCGAGCGGACGTTGGGCTGCTCGACGACCATGTCGATGATCACGAAATCAGTCTCGGGATAGTCTTGCGCGACCTGCCCCAGTGCGTCGCCAAAAGCAAAGCCAGCCATCACGATAGGATTCGACCCTGCCTCTGCGAAGCGGCGCAGGGCCTGCTCGCGCTGGGCTTCGGATTGAAGCTCAATCTCGCGGAACGTCTCGCCGGTCTCTTCCGCCCAACGCTGGGCGCCGGTAAATGCGGCTTCGTTGAAGGACTTGTCAAATTTTCCGCCCAGATCGAAGATCAAAGCAGGTTCGGCCATCGCGGTACCAGCGGTGAGGGCGGTAGCGGCAGCCGCGCCGAGGAATTTTGTCATGAGGGTCATAAAGGTCTCCCGGAGTTGATGTGGGGCGGGTGCAGCAGCGGCCCAGCCCGTGATCGCGCGCTCGCGCGACGCTGGTCCAAAGTGTCGGTGCGCAGGGGTTTGGGGTCAACCTGATTCGGGGTAGGCCGGCGGATTGCGCGGCCATTAACCTCGCGTAAGTGCCCGTGTCATAAGCAAGGCATCTGCGGCGGCACCGTCTGCTCTTGCGTAGTAAGCCTTGCGCAGGCCGCTTTGTATAAACCCGTGCTTGTTATAGAGCGCGATGGCGCCTGTGTTGTCGGCTGCGACCTCCAGAAAGGCGGTTTCGGCGCTGGTAGAGGTGCTTTGGGTCCACTCGGTGATCAGGCTATTGGCTACGCCGCGCCTTTGGTGGTCCGGTGCGACGGCAAGCGTTAGAAGTTCCGTCTCCCCGGCTACGGTGCGGGTCAATGCGAAGCCCCCCTGCGCGGTGAAGGCGCTGCTGTGGGGCTGGGCAAGCAGTGCGGTAAACTCATCCGCGTTCCAGCCTCGCTGCGGCGCGAATGCTGCCGCATGGATGCGGGCCATCTCGCCGGGTGTCATGAGAGAATCTGGGGCGGTGCATCACGCGCAGGTGCGGCATCGGCGGGGCGCAGATAGAGTGGCGCGGGCGGCGGCTGCGGCAGCGACAAGCGCGCGGCGGCGATGCGTGCGATCGATTCGGCAACTGGATGCGCAGGCGCGCTGCCGAACGCGCCGATTATGGGGATGCCCGAGGGGAGTTCAGCGAGCGGGCAAAGCGAAGGCGCCAGCAGCGTGTCCGTCCCGAACCCTTGCGCAAACACCATCTCACGCCGCGCATCGACGCAACAAATGCAAGGATCACTGGCGCCATAATATAGCGCGTCAAAAGCAGTGACCCCGATGGCGGGTATGCTCAGACCGAGGGCCAGACCGCGCGCGGCGGAAACGGATATGCGGATCCCGGTGAAGTTTCCGGGCCCGGTCCCGACTGCGACGGCATCGAGTTGGCCAAAATGTATGTCAGCGCGTTCCAGAAGCTCTTGCGCGAGTGCGAGTAGGCGCTCGGCCTGTCCCTTGGCCATCGGCTCCTGCGCGCTGGCCACGATTTCCCCCCCACAAAGAAGCGCCGCCGCACAATGTGCAGCGGCGGTGTCGAGCGCGAGGATGATTGGTGCGGTCACCTCAGCGCCTTCAGGCGACAGGGCGTACTTCTGTCACTTCGGGGATATAATGGCGCAAAAGATTCTCGATGCCCATTTTCAGGGTCAGCGTGGAAGAGGGGCACCCGGCGCAGGCGCCTTGCATGTGCAGATAGACCACACCCCGGTCAAAGCCGTGGAACGTGATATCGCCACCGTCCTGCGCCACTGCAGGGCGCACACGGCTGTCGAGCAATTCTTTGATCTGGCCCACGATCACGCCATCCTCGCCGGTATGCTCGGCATGGCCGGAACTTGCTTTATGATCGGCCCCCATGACGGGTTGGCCCGACTGGAAATGCTCCATGATCGCGCCCAGCAGGCTTGGCTTCAGGTGATCCCACTCGATCTCCTCCGCTTTGGTCACGGTCACGAAATCGATGCCGAAGAACACCCCCGTCACGCCGTCGACCGCGAAGAGCCGCGTGGCGAGCGGGGACCCCGATGCGGTATCGGGCGTCGGGAAATCAGCGGTGCCGACTTCCAACACGTTCTGGCCGGGCAGGAACTTCAGCGTCGCGGGATTGGGTGTGGATTCTGTTTGGATAAACATTTGTAAGGTCTCCGTCAGGGTTGCATCAGATATGCGGATGCGCGGCCCTGATGTCAAGGGATTGGAATGGTTCTAAACTGGAGGCGACGTCATGTGATTGCTTCGAGTTGCTCTTTCGTCAGATCGCCGGGAACGATCGTGATGGGCACTGGTAAATTGCCCGCGTTGCGACTCATCTGGCTCACGAGTGGGCCGGGGCCTTTTCCATCCGTGCCCGCTCCCAGAACCAGCACGCCGATATCGGGATCATCGCGGATCTGGGCCATGATCTCGTCCACGGGCTGGCCCTCACGGATGACCAGCTCCGGATCGACACCCTGCCGGTCGCGCATCCATTTGGCGAAAACCTCGAAATGCACCTCAATCCGCTCGCGGGCTTCCTCGCGCATAATGTCTCCGACGCCGATCCAGTGGTTGAACTCCTCCGGAGGAATGACGGCCAGCACCTCGACACCGCCGCCGGTTTTGGACGCGCGCATCGCGGCAAAGCGCATCGCGCTGAGACATTCTCGGCTGTCGTCGAGGACCACAAGAAACTTGCGCATGATATTCTCCCTACATCGACGGCAATCATGGCGCGCGGGGGGCTTGCTGGCAATTGGCTTTTGCGGGGCTGGCGCCGAGGTGGCGACCGTCGTGCGGCATGTCTGGAAAAACTGCTCTGCGCGCAGGCTTCAGACTTTCTGCGAAGCGGCCCAATCCCAGTACATCTCGCGCACGCGCATCGTGACCGGATTGCCATTGCCACCCACCCTGTACTGCGTATCGTCGAATGCGGCGCAGGGCGTGACCTTCATCATGTTACCGGACAGGAACACTTCATCGGCGGCATGGAAATCCTCGAAGCTCAGCACACGCTCGTGAACCT